>JASLDQ010000034.1 GCA_030151505.1 Chromobacteriaceae bacterium | reverse complement strand
CCCGGTCCGGTGATCTTGTCGACCGCCGGGATGGTGGCGGTGCCGTAGGCGAGCGCCGCCACGGCCTGCGCGCCGCCGACGGTGAAGGCACGGTCGACGCCGGCCAGGTAGGCGGCGTCCGGGCACAGCAGGATGGCTTGCGCCAGCTCGTCGTGCTCCGCTTGCGAGAACAGGTCCATCGCGATCCAGTCCGGATCGGTCTGGCCGTCGCAGATCACCAGGATTTCCGACGGCCCGGCCACCATGTCGATGCCGACCACGCCGAACACGCGGCGCTTGGCGGCGGCGACGTAGGCATTGCCCGGTCCGGTGATCTTGTCGACCGCCGGGATGGTGGCGGTGCCGTAGGCGAGCGCCGCCACGGCCTGCGCGCCGCCGACGGTGAAGGCACGGTCGACGCCGGCCAGGTAGGCGGCGGCCAGCACCAGATCGTTGCGTTCGCCACCCGGCGTCGGCACCACCATGATGATTTCGCCCACGCCGGCGACCTTGGCCGGCAGCGCGTTCATCAGCACCGAACTCGGGTAGGCGGCCTTGCCGCCCGGCACGTAGATGCCGACGCGGTCGAGCGGCGTCACCTGCTGGCCCAGCACGGTGCCGTCGTCCTCGGTGTAGCTCCACGAGCCGGCCGCCTGCTTTTCGTGATAGCGGCGCACGCGAAGGGCGGCGGCTTCCAGCGCCGCGCGGGTGGCGGCCGGAATGCGCTCGAACGCGGCTTTCAGCTCCTCGCGCGACAGCTCCAGCGCGGCGGCCTCCGCCACCGCATAGCGGTCGAAGCGGGCGGTGTAGTCCAGCAGCGCGGCGTCGCCGCGGGTTTTCACGTCGGCGATGATGGCGGCAACGGTGGCGTCGACGGCCGGATCCTGCGCCGATTCGAAAGCCAGCAGCGCGGCCAGCGCTGCGTCGAAACCGGCGTCTGCGGTAGTAAGGGTTTGCACGTTCATGGCGACAGCTCGGTAGACAGGATTCAGGACAGCGCGACCTTGATGCCCAGCGCCACCAGCACGCCGCCCAGCACCCGGTCGATGCCGCGCTGGGCGCGGGACAGGGTGCGGGTAACGGCCGGATGCTGGATCGCCAGCACCACCAGCGGCCAGTAGATCACGCCCAACATAAAGATGATGAGGCCGATCAGCGCTTTTTCCAGCAGGCTGGAGTCGGGGCTGAGCAGCTGGGTGAACACGCTGAAGAAGAACAGGGTGGCCTTGGGGTTGAGCAGATTGCACAGCAGCCCCTGCCAGAACGCGGCGAGCAGGCCGATGTCTTCAGGCGCCGGCCCGGCGTTTTCGAGAGCCGCCCCGCCCTTGCTGCGCAGCGCCTGCACGCCGATCCAGACCAGATAGGCCGCCCCGGCATATTTGAGTGCACCGAACAGCCACGGCGTCTTGGCGATGATGAGCGCCAGGCCGGCGATGCAATAGCTCATGTGCACGGCGATGCCGAGATTGACGCCGACGGTGGTGGCGAGTGCGGCGCGGCGCGAATAGCGCGCGGCGTTCTTCACCACCAGGAAGAAGTCCGGTCCCGGACTCATCATCGCCAGTGCTGCAATCACCGTCACCGTGACGAGGGTTTCCCACATGCGCGCTTACCGGATGGTGGCGTTGAAGGCGTCGAGCATGGGCTGGATGGCGTCATGCTTGAGCTTGAGCGCGGCCTGGTTCACCACCAGACGCGAACTGATGTCGATGATGTGCTCGACCGCGACCAGATTGTTGGCCTTGAGCGTGTTGCCGGTCGACACCAGATCGACGATGGCGTCGGCCAGCCCCACCAGCGGAGCCAGCTCCATCGAGCCATACAGCTTGATGATGTCGACGTGCACCCCCTTGCGGGCAAAGTGCTCGCGAGCGATGTGCGGATACTTGGAGGCCACGCGCAGGCGCGCGCCCTGGCGCACGGCGGCATCGTAGTCGAAGCCGTTCTGCACCGCGACCATCATCCGGCACTTGGCGATTTCGAGGTCGAGCGGCTGGTAGAGGCCGTCGCCGCCGTGTTCGATCAGCACGTCCCGGCCGGCCACGCCGAGGTCGGCCGCGCCGTACTGGACGTAGGTCGGCACGTCGGAGGCGCGCACGATGATCAGGCGCACGTCGTCGCGGTTGGTGCCGATGATGAGCTTGCGGGAGGCCTCGGGGTCTTCGGCGGGGATGATGCCGGCGGCAGCCAGCATCGGCAGCGTTTCGTCGAAGATACGGCCTTTCGACAAAGCAATAGTCAGCATGATGTTCACTTCATTGTCTGGGCGCCGGCCAGCCGGTCGCGGCGCCCGTCAGGGGTTTCAGTCGCGCAACAGCGCATGGCGGTCGCGTTCGAGCTGGGCGATATAGCGTTGCAGCTGGTTTTCCACCGCGCCGGACGGATTGACGAACATGCAGCCGATCCGGCGCTGTTCCAGCCCGTTTTTCTGCTGCATCACCAGCTTGTTGCGCACTTCCAGCACCACCGGCAGCGAGCCGAGCTGACGCAGGTCGAGCGAACAGTCGCTGTAGAGCGTGCCCAGCTCGAAGCCGGGGATGTCGCTCGGCAGCACCAGCGACATGCCGCCCAGGCTGATGTCGTAGAGCGGCAGGGAGATGCCGCGGGCTTCACCATCGACATAGTCATGGATGTGGCACATCAGCGGGCTGGCCATGGGCGTCTGGATGCGGAAGTATTCCCGCCGCTGCAGCTTGATGACTTCGGTCGGCATCGATACCACGAAGGCATCGCGTCCTTCCCACTGGATCAGTTTGGCCGGACCGGTGACGAACTGGGTCTTGACGCCATCGGGCATGCAGACGAACACGTTGCGGTCGCTCGCCAGGATCTTGCGGTTGACGTCGTCGGTGGTGCCGACGTCGAACGCCAGCTTGCCGGCCTTGGGGTCGATCGCCAGCAGGCGGGTCAGGATGAAGGTCTTGCCGTGGTGGGCGAACACCGTCACCAGCGTGCCGGACGTGGAAGCCCGGCGCAGGTGGTGGGCGATTTCCACCGGCGACGTCATGGCGAACTTGGCCAGATCGTCGCTGGGCGGCAGCGGCGCGTGCAGATTGGGTTCCGCCGGAGAGGCCTCCGGAGTCGGGACGTTTTGGGTCGGATCGGTCACTGTCTTGCCCTGTGTGCCGCCGCGGCGAGCCATGGCGGCGGTTTCTCTATTAATTGGTGAGTTATTGGTTTAGTGCGGACTATCTGCCAGCAGGATGCCCAGGTCGTGGGCGAATACTGCCGCGCCCTTGCCGTAGGGCACATAGACCCGCAACCGTCCTTCCGGATCGTACAGATAGCTGCCGGCGCTGTGGTCCATGGTGTAGTCGGCACCGCCCGGCGTTCCGCCGTGCTTCTGGTACACCACCTTGTAGTCCCGCGCCACCGCGCGGATTTCGTCGGGCGTGCCGGACAGGCCAACAAAGCGCGGGTCGAACGCGGCGACATAACTGCGCAAGACCGTATTGGTATCGCGCACGGGGTCGACCGAAACAAACAGCACCTGCACCCGGTCGGCCTTGTCGCCCAGCTGCTTCATGGCGGCGGCGACTTCGGCCAGCGTCGTCGGGCATACGTCCGGGCAATGGGTATAACCGAAGAACATGGCGACCGCCTTGCCACGATAGTCGGCCAGACTGCGGCGCTGGCCGTGCATGTCGGTCAGGGAGAAGGAGGACGCGAAATTGGCCCCGGTCACGTCCTCGGCCTGAAACACCTGGGCCGGCGGCTTGGGCGAGCAGGCCGCGACGAAGCAAACCAGTGCAAACGCCGACACGAGACGAAACAGTTTGTGCATAAGCTAAAACCGCTGCCCCGGGGTATCAGGACAACGGCCAAAAGAGGTAATGATCGATCAGCAGCGCCGCGAACAGCCAGGTCAGATACCAGATCGAGAACATGAAAGCGCGGCGGGCAGCGGCGTGAGAATAACGACGATACATGGCCAGCGCAAGGCCAATGAAGCGGGCGTTCAGCCCGAGCATCGCCAGCAGATACACCGCCCCGGACATCCCTGTCGCCAGCGGCAACAGCGTTACCCCCGACAGCAGCAGGGTATACAGCACGATGGCCTGCAAAGTGAAGTTTTCCCCGTGCGTGACCGGCAGCATCGGCAGGCCGGCCCGAGCGTAATCGTCACGGCGGTACAGTGCCAGCGACCAGAAATGCGGCGGGGTCCAGACGAACACGATCAGGAACAGCAGCAGCGCGTCGTGGCCGACCGTGCCGGTCGCCGCCACCCAGCCCAGCACCGGCGGCATCGCCCCGCTCGCCCCGCCGATCACGATGTTCTGCGGGGTGGCCGGCTTGAGCCACAGCGTGTACACCAGCGCATAGCCGACGAAGGTCGCCAGCGTCAGCCACATCGTCAGTGCATTGACCCACAGCCACAGGATCAACAGCCCCCCGCCACCGACCGCCAGCGCGAACAGCAACGCCGTCGAGGGCCTGAGCTCGCCGCGCGGCAGCGGCCGCCGCTGGGTGCGGTGCATACGGGCATCCACCGTGCGCTCGACCAGACAGTTGATCGCCGCCGCGCCGCCCGCGGCCAGTCCGATGCCGGCCGTCGCCGCCAGCAAGGTCGCGGCGTCCGGCAGGCCCGGCTGCGCCAGGAACATGCCGATGACCGCGCAGAACACGATCAGCAACACCACGCGCGGCTTGGTCAGCGCATACAGGGCGGCCAGCTGGCGGCCGGCGGAGGACGAACGAAAGCGCAGGACGGCAGCATTCATGACGCGGTCTCCGAAAGCTTGGCGGATTT
>JASLDQ010000020.1 GCA_030151505.1 Chromobacteriaceae bacterium | reverse complement strand
CCGCAGCAGCGCGGCGACGAAAGCCCGGTCGCTGCCGCTGTCGGCGCGCAGCTGGCGCGCCAGTTGCCGGGCCAGCGGGTTGCCGGCCGGCAACGTCAAGGCTTCGGCCAGCGTCTCGCCATGCAGACGCTGAACGGGCGGACGGGCCGCCGCGGCCAGCTCAACCGTCGCCCCCGGCACGCCCGGATCGCGCCAGCGGACGGTCAGGACATCGGTCAGCTCGGTCGCAGCCGGCAAGGCCGCCGGCCAGTCCAGTGCCGGCAGGCGGCGGTCCGGCAGCGCGCCGGGGGCCGGGGTCAGGCTGTAGCGATAGGCCACCGCGCCGGGGACCGGCAAGGCCAGCGACGCCGGCTCGCGCCCGCTGTCCCAGCGGTGGCCATCAAAGTGCCAGAACACGTCGGCGCGCCAATACCGTTGCGACGGCGGAGGAACGGCGCCGGCAAAACGCACCCGGAAGGCCGGCGCGGACGACTTGACCATCTCGCCCAGCCGCCCAAGTTCGACCGAGTCGCCCAGCCCGGTACTCGCGGTTTCGTCGCGCGACGTCATGGACCACAGCGGGGCGGGAAGGCGCGGCAGCAGAACGAACAGCGCCAGTGCCAGCGGCAGGGACACCCATGCCAGCCCGCTGCACAAACGCACGGCGCTGCGCCACGACAAGGGCTGGCTGATCGCCGCCAGGGCCAGCGCCGCCCCGCCGACCAGCAGCGCCAGCCAGACGCCGTGCCAGATCGTCTGGGCGAACAGGAATTGCGTTGCCGCAACGAAGCAGGCGATGCAGACCGTCAGCCGGGCATCGCGCGGAGAACGGGTTTCGAGCAGTTTGAAGGCGGTGAGGATCAGCAGGAAGCTGACGGCGGCATCGCTGCCGCTGTGCTGGCGATCCAGCCACAGGACCAGCATCGGCACCGGCAACAACAGGTAGAGCAACCAGCGCGGCGGCAAACGCTGCCGCGACAGGGCGTCGCCCGCCCGCAGCACGATGGCGAGCAACACAAGCAGGGCCGGCCAGTCCGCCTGCGGCAGCAGACGAGGAACAAGCGCCAGCAGGGTGAAGGCCAGGGTCGGCAACAGCTGGCGCGGTGACAGCGGTAGCGGCATCACGCCTCTCCCGCCGGATGAAGCGCCAGCGCGGTAAGGACGTCGTCGAGCGTGCCGGCGGTCACGCCTTCCGGTAGCCGCAGCCGCAGCGCCAGGCCGGCGTGATGGGCATCCAGCGCCAGCCGCGCCAGCCGGCACAGACGCGCTTCGGTCGCCAGCGCCGGCCAGTCGTCCCAGTCCAGTTGCGCGACTTGAATGCCGGCGGCGGCCTCAAAGCGCAGGGTCAGCGGCGGTCCGCCGTGAGCCACGGTTTTCCACGCCACCCGCGCGGGGGATTCGCCCGTGCGCCACGGCTCCAACCGTGACCATTCGTCGCCGTCTATCGCCTGCCGATGCGCCCCGCCCTCGTTGCCGGATAGAGGGGCGGAGGAATGGACGTCGTCCGGCAGCGGCCAGGCCAGCGCCGGCAGAGGGAAGCGCCACGCGGTCCATGCCCGCGCCAGCCCGAAAGGCGCGCTGCTGGCCAGCACCAGCGGCGGCAGCGGCCAGCGACCGCGCCTGGGCAGAGGCAGCGGCAACTCGATCCGCCGCATCTCGCCCGCCGCCAGCGTCACGTGCTGGACCGGGGCGCCATCCCAGCCGATCTCCAGCGCAATGCGCGCCCGGCCCGCCGGATTGCTCAGCGTCAGCGGTAATCTGGCCACGCCGCCGGCAAAAACCGGTTCGGCCGGATCGAGCCGCAGCGCCAGCCCGGCCAGCTCGCGCCAGGTGAATGCCAGCGACACCAGCACCAGCGCTGCGAGCCAGTACGCCAACAGGTAGGCCAGATTGAGGTTGTAGTTGAGCGCGACCAGCCAGATCGCCAGCACGGATAGTGCCATGGCCCAGCCGCTACTGCTCGGCCACAGCCGGATATTGCGAGACTGGACGCATCCGGCCGGCGCCGCCGGGGCGGCCGCCAGCAGTCGAGCGTGCCGCCACTCACGCCAGCGCGACATCGGCGAGCAATCCGTCGATCCGGTCGGCGTCGGCGGCCGGCCCCAGGCGGTGTCCGGCCACGGCGGCGAACACCGCCTGTACGTCCTCCGGCAGCACTTCGCCCCGGCCGCCCAGCAAGGCCCAGGCTCGCGCCGCCTGCACCAGCGCGACCCCCGCTCGCGGGCTCAGCCCCGGCCGGCACCAGCCGGCCTGTCGGGTAGCGGCCAGCAGGTCCAGCACATAGTCGGCCAGCGCCGGCGCCACGTAGACCTGCTGCGCGGCGGTCTGCGCCGCCAGCAACTGCGCCGGCGTCATCAGCGGCGTCAGTCCGGCCAGCATGGCGCGCCGGTCTTCGCCCAGAAGCAGGGTCCGTTCGGCCTCGCGCGCGGGGTAGCCGAGCCTGACGCGCATCAGGAAGCGGTCCAGCTGCGATTCAGGAAGGGGAAACACGCCGACCTGCTCCGACGGATTCTGGGTGGCGATGACGAAAAAGGGTTCGGGCAATTTGCGGGTCACGCCGTCGACCGTGACCTGGCGTTCTTCCATCGCCTCCAGCAAGGCGCTTTGCGTGCGCGGGGAGGCGCGGTTGATTTCATCGGCCAGCAGCACCTGGTTGAACAGCGGCCCTGGCTCGAAACGGAATGCGCTGCTGTCGCGGTCGAACACGTTGACGCCGGTGATGTCGGCCGGCAGCAAGTCGCCGGTGAACTGCACCCGACCGAAACCCAGCCCCAGCACCACGGCCAGCGCATGTGCCAGCGTGGTCTTGCCGACGCCGGGAATGTCCTCGATCAGCAGATGGCCGCGCGCGACCAGGCAAGCCAGCGCCAGCCGGAGCTGGCGGTCCTTGCCAAGCACAATGCGGCCGAGTTCGTGGTAGGCGTGGGAGAGTGCGTGCATGAACGAATCCGGGCGAGAGGACTATTCATCATATGGCATGCGCGTGGCCGGCACAGCGCGGTAATGCAGCAAAGAACTCGACCGCTGCGTGACGGTGACGCTCGGCTGCCCGCGGTATCGGCCAAGGCAGCGGCAGGGCCGCGATACCGCCTCGGCCGGGATCAGGATCTGGTGGCGAACACCTCGCGGAACATCGGCACGAGGAAGCGGTTGCCGTACTCGTTCAGATGGGTGTTGTCATAATACAGCGGTCGCCCCCGGTATGCACTCATGCACAACCCGTTCGGACACAGATACGGCACGGGATCGAGCAGATGAATGCCGCAGCGCTCCCGGGCTTCGTTCAGCGCGTCGAGAACGAAGGCATGACGTCGGTAATAATCGGCCAGCGGCAGCGTCGGGACCGGTCCGGATGTTCCATACCGCATCAGGTTGCGCGCCATCACGTTCGGAATACTGATACTGAATTCCGGGATCGGCTTGACGTAATACACCGGTCGCTGGCGGGCGTAGTGGCAGGCTGTGTCGATCAGGCGGCGGCGGTACGCCGCCAAACAGACGGGGCCACGGCTGCCTCCGCGCGCGCCAGACAACATGTCACCCGACATTCATCCCACTCAAAGACCGGCACCTGCTTTCCCCCCTGCTCCTTGGTGCCGTCCATGCCATAATCCCGGCATGAGCGCACTCTCCCTCTCCCATCACTTCCTGATCGCCATGCCCAATATGGCCGATCCCTTCTTTGCGCGGTCAGTGGTGTATCTGTGCGAGCACACCGAGCACGGCGCCATGGGGATGATCGTCAATCGCGCTTCCGACATGTCGCTGGAAGAACTGTTTTCCCAGATCGGACTCAAGCTCAGCCGGACCGAGCTGGCCAAGCTGCCGGTCTATTTCGGCGGGCCGGTGCAGGCGGATCGCGGCTTCGTGCTGCATCAGCCGCTGGGCAACTGGCAGTCGAGCCTGAGCGTGACCGACGACATTGCGATGACCACATCGAAGGACATTCTGACGGCCGTCGGCGAAGGACACGGGCCGGAACGGATGCTGGTGGCGCTGGGCTACGCCGGTTGGGAGGCGGGACAGCTCGAGCACGAAATCGGCCAGAACGGCTGGCTGACGGTGCCGGCCGACATGAGCATCGTGTTCGACCTGCCGCCGGAAGACCGCTACGACGCGGCCATCAAGCTGCTGGGCTTCGACCCCGCGCTGCTGTCGGGCGAGGCAGGCCACGCATGAGCGGCACGTATCTGGGCCTCGATTTCGGCGAAGCTCGTATCGGAGTGGCCGTCGGCGAGAAGCTGGTCGGCATCGCCCACCCGCTGGAAACCATCGCCGCCGCGACCAACGACGCCCGCTTCGCCCGCATCGCGGCACTGATAGACGAATGGCGACCGGCCGGGCTGGTGGTGGGACTGCCCACCCACGCCGACGGCACCGAGCATGAGATGACGAGGCTGGCGCGCAAGTTCGCCCAACGGCTGGATGGCCGCTTCGGCCTGCCGGTGATTCTGGTGGACGAGCGTCACAGCTCGCAGGTAGCCGAACGCCAGCTGCACGACGTGGGTTTGCGCGGACGCAAGCAAAAGCCGGCACTGGATCAGGTCGCCGCGCAGATCATCCTGCAGGCCTATCTGGATGGTGGCGGCGTGGCCTTGCCGTAAACCCGAAACCCGTTTTCCTCTTCACTCACACGCTCTCGTCATGTTCCGCACCCTGTTTTTCCTGCTCCTCGCAGCCATGGCCGGCCTTGGCGCCCTGATGCTGCAACGGCAAGGCGACAAGGCCGCCGCGGCCGAAAACTGGCGCCGCACTGAAGGCACGGTGCTCGCCAGCGGGGTCGATCAGCGCGCCGCCCGCAGCAACAAAGACAGGATGTGGGAATACAAGGCCATCGTGCGCTACCGCTACACGGCGGATGGTCGCTTGCATGAATCGATCCAGCGCCGCTTTCCCGAGCCGGGTTACAGCCAGGAGATTCAGCCGGAGCAACGCATCGCCGAACGCTATCCAGCCGGCAGCAAGGTGACGGTCTACGTCAACCCGGCCAATCCGGCGGAAAGCTGCCTGGAGCCAGGCCGGCACTGGACGGTCTGGATCGGGATGGCGCTGGCCGGGGCCGTTGCGCTGTTCGCGCTGTGGATGGCATGGCGGTCCGGACAGGGTGTCGACTGAGCCGCGTCGCCGGAACCCGGGCCATCCGGTCGAAGAACCGGACCTGCGGCTGACCGACTGGCCGACATGAAACAGATTTGTTAGTTGAGCCCTTCCAGCGACACCGCACCGGGTCCGACCTTGTGGTCTTCCCGGCATGACCGGTCTCCCCCGCACGGGCACCGCTGCCCAGCACATCACGCAGCCCCCCCCCGGAAACGAACGAGCCGCGACAGGAAATCCCCATCGCGGCTCGTGTCATTTTGACCCACCGTGTAGCCTGCCGCTCCTTACCCGCCGTCCAGCCGGATATGCTGCCTCGCTGCACCTTGCAACGCGGCGACGCCGGGATCAACGCAGGGGCGCCAGCGTGTCATTCCTCAAGAGGCGGCAATGATCCGCGCGATTGCAGCCGAATCCAGCTCGCCGTCACCGGCCTCGACTTGCTGGCGGATCAGCTGGCTGACCGCGGCCGTAGCCGGCAAAGCGGCGCCCAGTTCGGCGGCGGTGGCATTGACGATGCCCATGTCCTTGAGATGCAGGCGGGCCTTGAAGCCGGGGGCGTAGTTGTCGTCGATGATGCGCTGGCCGTGGATGTCCAGCACGCGGCTGCCGGCAAAACCGCCCAGCAACGCCTCCCGCACCTTGGCCTTGTCGACACCGCAGGCATCGGCCAGCTTCATGGCCTCGGCCACCGCCTGCACGTTCAGCGCCACCACGATCTGGTTGCAGGCCTTGGCCACCGCGCCAGCCCCGGAATCGCCGATGCGGGTAATGGTCTTGCCCATGGCCTGCAGGACCGGCAGTGCCTTGTCGAAGGCTTGCTGGCGACCGCCAACCATGATGGTCAGGGTGCCGTTGATGGCCCCCACCTCACCGCCCGATACCGGA
>JASLDQ010000334.1 GCA_030151505.1 Chromobacteriaceae bacterium | reverse complement strand
CCACCGGAGTGTTCGGGACGGGGTTCGCCGCTCTCGGGCAGGAGCGCCGCTGTCATACAGAGACGCCTGTCAATAGTTGACAATTTTACTCAACCATTGGCAAGGCGACTTGACCGGAGTCAAGCCAGCGGGGCACAAGGGCCTTGAACCAGCGCGGTATCTGCTGAGGCACTCGCAACCACGGCGGTTCAGAACGGGCAACCAGCACGGACCGTCTCACAGCGCATTGAACACTTCGCGCAGATCGCCGCGATACCGGCCGGCATCGCGCGGGAACCGGTCAAATCGGGGCAAAGACCCATTCCGCCTCGTGCGCGTCGGGCGGATACGGTTTCGGTTGCCATGGCCGCCATTTTTGCGGCTCGACGGCGTGGTTCAGAAC
Source organism: Chromobacteriaceae bacterium (assembly GCA_030151505.1). GTDB lineage: Bacteria > Pseudomonadota > Gammaproteobacteria > Burkholderiales > Aquaspirillaceae > JASLDQ01. The sequence continues at coordinate 4,580 of JASLDQ010000334.1, read as the reverse complement.
CTCCTCTAGTCCTGCCGCCCCCACGGTGCGACCTTCGCCAGCAACAGCATCCCCGGCACCGCCAGCAAGGTGCACAACAGGAAAAACGGCGTCCAGCCCAACGCCTCGACCAGATAGCCGGTGGCCGAGTTGACCACCGTGCGCGGCACGGCGGCGAGGCTGGTGAACAGCGCGAACTGGGTGGCGGTGTAGCGCGGGTCGGTGGCGCGGGCGATGAAGGCGATGAAGGCGGCTGATCCCAGCCCCACCCCCAGCGCCTCGAAGCCGATCACCAGCGCCAGCACCAGCTTGTCCGGGCCACTCTGGTCGAGCAGCACGAAGCCCAGAATCGACACCAGCTGCACCACGCCGAACAGCCACAAGGCCCGGTTGATGCCGAGCTTCATCATCCATGCCCCGCCCAAGAGGCCGCCGACCACCGCCGGCCACAGCCCGGCGTGCTTGGCGATCAGGCCGATGTCGGACTTGGAGAAGCCGGTGTCGAGATAGAACGGCGTCGCCAGCGCGGTCGCCATGCTGTCGCCGAGCTTGTAGAGAAAGATGAAGGCCAGCACCAGCAGCGCCTCGCGCCAGCCCGAGCGGGTGATGAATTCGTGGAAGGGCTCGACCACCGCCTCGCGCAGCGTCTTGGGCGCGGCGGCGGCCAGGCGCGGCTCGTTCACGCACAGCGTCATCGCCAGCCCCGGCAGCATGAACAGCGCGGTGATGGCGAACACCTGCTGCCACGGCAGATGGTCGGCCAGGATCAGCGACAGCGAGCCGGGAATCAGGCTGGCGAGCCGGTAGGCGTTGATGTGGATGGAGTTGCCCAGGCCCAGCTGGGCGTCGGACAGGATTTCGCGGCGGTAGGCATCGAGCACGATGTCCTGGCTGGCCGAGCAGAACGATACGGCAAAGGCCAGCACGGCAATGGTCCACAGATGCGCCTGCGGCTGGTAGAAGCCGAAGGCGGCGATCAGGCCGACCAGCAGAATCTGGGTCAGCGCCATCCAGCCGCGCCGCCGTCCCAACAGCGGCAGGGCGAAGCGGTCCATCACCGGTGCCCACACGAACTTCCAGGTGAACGGCAGCTGGATCAGCGCGAACAGGCCGATGGCCTTGAGGTCGACGCCCTCGCTGCGCAGCCAGGCCGGCACGAGGTTGAGGAGGAAATACAGCGGCAGGCCGGAGGCAAAGCCGGTGAACACGCAGATCAGCATCGCGCGCGAGAACATCGCGCGTTTCCAGTCGAGGGCGGAAGCGGTATCGGTCATGAAGAACACGCCGCGGATCGCGCGGCGCGGACGGAAACGGGAAAGGCGCTACTTTACCCGAAAGCGGCAGGCCTTCCGGCGCAAGATCGCCGCCGGAAGGCACCGGGAGCGGTAGCCGGTTCAGCCTCGGTGGTCCTCCGCCCCTCCGCGGGCAGAAAGAGCAGCGCAACCACCGTGAACGCCCCCTGCCGCGCCGGCGTCTGGGTCAGGCGTGCGCGGCAAGCGCGCGAACAGGCTCAGCCTTCCGGCCGCAATCCCGGCGGCAGCGAGAACACTGTGTGCTCGGTCACGCCGTCCAGCTCGTCGACGGTGTCCACCCCGAAGGAGCGGATCCGTTCGATCACCGACTGCACCAGCACTTCCGGCGCCGACGCGCCGGCGGTCAGGCCGACGCGGGTCTTGCCGGCAAACCAGTCCGGCTTGAGTTCGGCGGCGTTGTCGACCATGTAGGCGTCGGTGCCGAGCTGCGCCGCGACCTCGCGCAGGCGGTTGGAGTTGGAACTGTTGGGCGAACCGACCACGATCACCAGCTCGCACTCGGCGGCGAGCTTCTTCACCGCGTCCTGGCGGTTCTGGGTGGCGTAGCAGATGTCGTCCTTCTTCGGCCGCTGGATGGCCGGGAAGCGGGCCTGCAGCGCGGCGATGATGTCGCGGGTCTCGTCCACCGACAGCGTGGTCTGGCTGACGAAGGCGAGCTTGGTCGGGTCCTCCACCACCAGCGTCGCCACATCGGCTACGTCCTCCACCAGCAGCATGCCGCCGTCGGACTGGCCCATCGTGCCTTCCACTTCGGGGTGGCCCTTGTGGCCGATCATGATGATCTCCAGCCCCGCCTCGCGCATCTTGCGCACTTCCACATGCACCTTGGTCACCAGCGGACAGGTGGCGTCGAACACGTTGAGGCCGCGCTCGGTCGCCTCGGTCCGGACGCTCAGCGGCACGCCGTGGGCGGAATAGATCAGGGTGGCGCCGGCCGGCACGTCGGCCAGGTCCTCGATGAAGATTGCCCCCTGCTGGCGCAAGTTATCCACAACGAACTTGTTGTGGACCACTTCGTGACGCACGTAGATCGGCGCGCCGAACTTGGCCAGCGCGGTTTCCACGATGGCGATGGCGCGGTCGACGCCGGCGCAGAAGCCGCGGGGATTGGCGAGCAGGATCTGTTTCATGCGTGGTCCTTCTTGAAGCCGTCCCACACCATCAGCGCGGCGCCGACGACGATCGCGCTGTCGGCCACGTTGAAGGCGGGGTAGTAGTACTGCTGGTAATAAAGCTGGATGAAGTCGATCACGTGGCCATAGGCCACCCGGTCGATCAGGTTGCCCAGCGCGCCGCCGATGATGAGGCTGCCGGCCAGGTTCATCAGCGCCGACTGGCGGCCGCGCCAGATGGCCCAGCCGAGCCAGCCGGCCACCACCAGCGCCAGCGCGCTGAAGAAGTGGCGCTGCCAGCCGCCGGCGTCGGCCAGGAAGCTGAAGGCCGCGCCGGGGTTGTAGGCCAGCGTCCAGTTGAAGAAACCGGCAATGACCGGACGGACCTCGCCGTAGCTGAAGTGGCGCTCGAACCAGAGCTTGCTGATCTGGTCGAGCACGATGACCAGCGCGGCCAGCACGAACCACAGGCCGCGGCGCGACTTAGGCATGGGTGCGCACCTCGCCGGCACCGGTCACGTTGCTGACGCAGCGCTCGCACACGGTCGGATGCTCGGCGTTGGCGCCGACGCTCGGGTGGTAGTGCCAGCAGCGTTCGCACTTCACGTACTTGGACGGGGTGACGGTCACGCCGGCCTCGCCGCGGGCCAGTCCCGCGCGCGACACGATCAGCACGAACTTGAGGTCGTCGCCCAGCCCGGCTAGCGCGTCGTAGAGCTCACCGTCGGCGGTGAGGTCGACTTCGGCCTGCAGGCTGGAGCCGAGCGCGCCGCCTTCGCGCTGCGCTTCGATCTCCTTGTTGACCACGGCGCGGAACTCGCGCACCGCCTGCCAGCGCCCGGCCAGCGCCTCGGCGTCCGCCACCGCCGGCACTTCGTGCCAGGTGTGGTAGATCGGGCTGTCGTCCGAGCCGGTCAGCACCGCCCAGGCTTCGTCGGCGGTAAAGCACAGCACCGGCGCGATCAGGAGCAGCAGGCTGCGGGTCAGGTGGTACAGCGCGGTCTGGGCCGAGCGGCGCGCCTGCGAGCCGGCCTGGGTGGTGTAGAGGCGGTCCTTGATCACGTCGAGGTAGAAGGCGCCGAGATCCTCCGAGCAATAGCCGACGATTTCCTGCATCGCCAGGTGGAAGGCGTAGCGCGGGTACAGGTCGCCGGTGATGCTGTCGTGCAGGCGGCGGGCCAGCACCAGCGCGTAGCGGTCCAGTTCGAGCATCTGTTCGACCGGCAGCGCGTCGCGGGCCGGATCGAAATCGGACAGGTTGGCCAGCAGGAAGCGGATGGTGTTGCGCAGGCGGCGGTAACTGTCGGTCGTGCCCTTGAGGATGGTGTCCGAGATGGCCAGCTCGCCCGAATAATCGGTCGAGGCGACCCACAGGCGCAGGATGTCGGCGCCGAGGCTGTCGTTGACCTTCTGCGGCGCGACCACGTTGCCCATCGATTTGGACATCTTGCGGCCCTGACCGTCGACCACGAAGCCGTGGGTCAAGAGCTGGTTGTAGGGCGCGCGGCCGTCCATCGCGCAGCCGGTCAACAGCGACGAGTGGAACCAGCCGCGGTGCTGGTCCGAGCCTTCCAGGTACAGGTCGGCCGGGTAAGCCAGATCGGCGGCGTGGGTGCCGCGCAGCACGTGGAAGTGGGTGGTGCCGGAATCGAACCACACGTCGAGCGTGTCGCGCATCTTGTCGTACTGGCCGGCCTCGTCGCCCAGCAGTTCCTGCGCGTCGAGTTCGAACCAGGCGTTGATGCCCTTCTCCTCCACCCGGCGGGCGACTTGTTCCAGCAGCTCCGGCGTGCGCGGGTGCGGCTGGCCGCTTTCCTTATGCAGGAAGAACGGGATCGGCACCCCCCAGTTGCGCTGGCGCGACACGCACCAGTCCGGGCGGTTGGCGATCATCGCGTGCAGGCGCGCCTGGCCCCAGGCCGGGAAGAAGGCGGTGTCCTCCACCCCCTTGAGCGCGCGCTGACGCAGGGTGCTGCCGTCGACTTCGCGGTCCATGCCGACGAACCACTGGGTGGTGGCGCGGTAGACCACCGGGGTCTTGTGGCGCCAGCAGTGCGGATAGCTGTGGTCGATCTTGTTGCTGCTGAACAGGCTGCCGACTTCGGCCAGCTTTTCGATCACCAGCGGGTTGGCTTTCCAGATGTGCAGACCACCGAAGAACGGCAGGCTGGCGGCG
>JASLDQ010000186.1 GCA_030151505.1 Chromobacteriaceae bacterium | reverse complement strand
GCCGCCGAGCTGGCCGGCCGAGACCTGGGCGTTCTGCGCCTTGATCGCGTTGCTGATGTCGGTGGTGCTCAGGCGGTAGGTCTGCAGCTTGGCCGGATCGACCCAGATTCGCATCGCGTACTGCGCACCGAAAAACTGGGTTTCGCCCACGCCGGGCACTCGGCTGATGGTGTCCTGCACGTTGGAGGCCACGTAGTCGGCCACGTCGTACTGGGTCATGCTGCCGTCGGTCGAATTGAACGCCACCACCATCAGGAAGTTCTTGGTGGCCTTGGCGACCTTGATGCCCTGCTGCTGCACCGCCTGCGGCAGCAACGGCATCGCCAGCTGCAGCTTGTTCTGCACCTGCACCTGGGCGATGTCGGGGTTGGTGCCGGCCTCGAAGGTCAGGGTGATGCTGACCGCGCCGGTCTGGTCGCTGGTCGAGCTCATGTAGCGCAGGTTGTCGATCCCGTTCATCTTCTGTTCGATGACCTGGGTGACGGTGTCTTCGACCGTCTTGGCCGAAGCGCCGGGATAGGTGGCGCTGATCGACACCGACGGCGGCGCGATGGGCGGATATTGCGACACCGGCAGCGACAGGATGGACAAGCCGCCCGCCAGCATCAGGATGATGGCGATCACCCAGGCGAAGATCGGGCGATCAATAAAGAATCTGGACATGGAGCCGCTCCCTTACTTCGCCGCCGGGGCGGGCTGGGCTGCGAGGTTCTTGGCCGGAACCGGCTTGACCGGCGCGCCCGGCTTGATCTTCTGCAGCCCTTCGACGATCACCTGCTCGCCGGCCTTCAGGCCTTCGCTGACCAGCCACTTGTCGCCGACGGTGCGGGTGGCCTTGATCGGACGCGGCTGGACCTTGCCGTCCGGACCGACCACCATCGCGGTGGCCTCGCCGGTCGGAGTGCGGGACACGCCCTGCTGCGGCACGAGGATGGCGTTCTGCTTCACGCCTTCGGCCAGACGGGCGCGCACGAACATGCCGGGCAGGAGTTCGTTCTTGGGATTGGGGAAGATCGCGCGCAGGGTCTGGGCGCCGGTGCTCGGGTCGACGGTCACGTCGGCGAACTGCAGCGTGCCGCTCTGTTCGTACTCGCTGCCGTCCTCGAGGATCAGCCTGACCTTGGCGCTGCCGCTGTTCTGCAGCGAGCCGTTACCCAGCGCGCGCTTGAGGCGCAGCAGTTCGGCGCTGGACTGGGTCACGTCGACGTAGATCGGGTCGAGCTGCTGCACGGTGGCGAGCGCATTGGCCTGGTTGGTGATCAAGAGCGCGCCCTGAGTGACGCTGGACTTGCCGATGCGGCCGCTGATCGGCGAGGCGATGCGGGTGTAGGACAGGTTGATGCGGGCGCTGTCGACGGCGGCGCGGGCGGCGGCGACGTCGGCCTGGGCCTGCTTGTTGGCGGCGTCGGCGTCGTCGTATTCCTGGCGGCTGACGCCGTTGATGGCGATCAGCTCCTTATAGCGCTCGGCCTTCAGGCGGGCGCTGGTGGCGTTGGCCTCGGCGCGGGCGAGGCTGGCGCGGGCGCTGTCGTAGGCGGCCTGATAGGTTTCCGGGTTGATCTGGTACAGCGTCTGGCCGGCCTTGACCGTGCCGCCTTCGGTGAACAGGCGTTTCTGGACGATGCCGCCGATCTGCGGACGGACCTCGGCCACCATATAGGGCGAGGTGCGGCCGGACAGCTCGGTGGTCAGCGTGACGGTCTGGGCCTGCAGCGTGGCGACGCCGACTTCGACCGGTCCTTGCGGCCCGGCGGCCTGCGGCCCGCCCTGCTTGGATTGGCCGCAAGCGGCAAGCAGGACACTACCCAGTACGAGGGTGGTGCCGGCGATCAGCGTTCTGGTTTGACTGGTTCGCATCGTGGTTCCTGCGGATTGAAATTTCTGGATGAGTGGTGACGGAGCTGAGTCTCATCGGGGCGGACACGGGGGTTGGTGCCGCGGGGTGCCTGCCGGGGTTCTGCACCCTCGCCTGACACGGCTCGCGGTCGATCACGTACCGACTCTCAAAATTTGCTGACAAAACCAAGCATGGCGCTTCTGACGGAGCATCCGGCATGCACATTAGCGGCATACACATTACAAGAATTGCTGGGTAGCCAGTGCTCCGGCAGCGGGAGGTTTTGTCGGTTGTTTCTAGAATGAACGTTCATTCTATTGGAAAAGCGGGGTGGCTCACAAGCGCGGTCAAGCGCCACGGTTGGCCGATTCGGCCGCAAGGGTGTGGTTTTTATGCGCCAGCCGGCGCCTTGCGGGCGGAGCGGGGCGCCGCAAACGGCGCCGGTCGCAAGGCGCTTGTGAGACACCGGCTATGACCGGAGTTTAATCATTCAATTAGCCATGCCGTACCGGGTGGCTAATATCAATGCGACAGGGAGCCGGTGCAGCCGGAAGGCTCCCGATTGCAGGGTGCAGTCGACGTGGTGTCCTCTTCCCAATCCAGGAGACAAGCATGGCAAACAAGCTCACGACTTCCGCAGGCAATCCGATCGCGGATAACCAGAACTCCCTCAGCGCCGGTCCGCGTGGTCCCCTGCTGTTGCAGGATTATCAGCTGCTCGAGAAGCTGGCCCACCAGAACCGCGAGCGCATTCC
>JASLDQ010000170.1 GCA_030151505.1 Chromobacteriaceae bacterium | reverse complement strand
AGGCCGAGCGCGGTCGCGGTCTGGTCGGCGAAGGGGCTGGAACCGTACAGCATGATGCCGGGCCGGACGTAGTCGAGCCGGGTGTCGGCAAAGCGCAGGATGGCGGCGGAGTTGGCAATGCAGGCGGGCAAGCCGAGCGCGGCATTGGCAGCGGAGAAGCGCTGCAGTGGCGCGGCGATGCCTTCCGGGCCGTCGGCGGTGGCGAAGTGGGTCATCAGCGCGCGCACCCGGACGTGCGGCAGGCGCGAGAGCCGCGCCAGCACGGCGGCGGCATCGTCCGGCGCGAAGCCGAGGCGGTTCATTCCGGTGTTGATCTTGACCAGCACGTTCAGCGGCGCTGGCAGCTCGAGCGTCTCGAGCCAGTCGAGCTGGAAGGCCGAATGCAGCGGTACCCACAGCTGCTTATGGGCGGCGACCCGCATGTCCTCGCGGTCGAAGCAGCCTTCCAGCAGCAGGATGGGGGCGGTGATGCCGGCGGCGCGGAGCGCCAGCGCATTCTCGATATTGATCAGGGCGAAGCCGTCGGCGCTGTCAGCCAGCGCCTGTGCTGTGCGGAGGTAGCCGTGGCCGTAGGCGTCGGCCTTGATGACGGCAAAGGCGAAACTGTGGGGGGCGAGGGACTTGGCGAGCCGGTAATTGTGCCGGATGGCGTCGAGATCGATCACCGCCTGGATGGGGCGTGTCATGATGGGGAACCGGAAGTTGCAGTTAAGGTTGGGCGATCAGAATCCGTCATGGTTTTGCCGTCCGAGGGCAACGCGTATGAACCGGGGCGGCTCATGACAGGTGTGATATTATAAACCGCTGATATAGCAGTGCGAACCGTTTCCGACCAACCACGCAATCTTCATTCCGCGCTCACCGTTGCTCTCCCGCCTAGATGGATATTCTACAGACGCTGATTGATTTCTTTACCGGCTACGGTTATTTCGCGGTTTTCTTCGTGCTGCTGTTCTGCGGATTCGGCATTCCGATTCCGGAGGATGTGACCCTGGTGGCCGGCGGGATCATCTCGGGCCTTGGCTACGCCAACGAACACACCATGTTCGTCGTCGGCATGGCGGGGGTGCTGGCCGGCGACTCGATCATGTTCATGATCGGCCGCCTCTACGGCCCCAAGGTGAGACGGATAAGGCTGGTACGGCGCATCCTCACTCCGGCGCGATTCCGCGCGGTGCAGGAAAAATTCGCGCGTTACGGCAACTGGGTCCTGTTCGTCGCCCGCTTCCTGCCCGGTCTGCGCACGCCGATCTTCCTGACCGCCGGCATGAGCCGCCGCATCTCGTTCTGGCGTTTTCTGGTGCTGGACGGCTTCGCCGCGCTGATCAGCGTGCCGCTCTGGGTCTATCTGGGCTACTTCGGCGCCTACAATCGCGAGTGGCTGCTGACCATGGTCCATCGCGGCCAAAACGGCGTGCTTACCATCATCGGTATTCTGGCGCTGGGGCTGGGCATCCTGTGGTGGCGCCGCCGTGCCAAAAAAGAGCGGGTGCTGCCACCGGACGCCTGAGCCGCGGCCGGGGCGCCCGGGGCATGAAAAAACCGCAAGCGACGCGACGTTCTTGCGGTTTTTTATCGTGCCTGCGGAATCAGCCGACTTGCAGCAACTCCACCTCGAACACCAGCGTGGCATTGGGCGGAATCACGCCGCCTGCGCCGCGGGCGCCGTAGCCGAGCGCGGCCGGAATGGTCAGCTTGCGCTTGCCGCCGACCTTCATGCCGATCACGCCTTCGTCCCAGCCCTTGATCACGTAGCCTGCGCCCAGCGGGAAGCTGAACGGTTGGGCGCGATCCTTGCTGGAGTCGAACTTGACGCCGTCCGTCAGCCAGCCGGTGTAGTGCACGGTGACTTCCTGGCCGGTGACGGCCTGGGCGCCGGTGCCGATTTCAAGTTCTTCGATGATGAGACCGCTGGCGGTGGTGGTGGTGCTCATAGCCTGTCCTTTGCTCGAAAACCCCGATTGTAAACGGGTGTTTCGCCGCGGTGTTGTACGGAACGCCGGGTGACCAAGCCGGTCACACGCACTATAAAAGACAAAACACAAAAACGATTGTCATTGCACGGCCGTCCTTCGGGGCGGCCTGCCTCGCATTGGTCAAGGGGATTCCGTCGCCAACCGGCGTTGGCGGCCTTTCGATAGATTCAAGGAGCATGCAATATGGATATCGTCCACGCCCCCTATCCGCCCCCGCCGGTCATCCACAAAGTGAACGCCAGCGCCCCCTTCACCTGGCTGATGCACGCCGCCCTCGACATGCGCCGCGCGCCGCTGTCCTCGCTGTTCTACGGCGCGGCCTTCGTGGTGATGGGCTGGCTGCTCAGCCTGTATTTCCGCAGCAAGCCGGAGATCGGCATCACGCTGGCGGCGGCCTTCCTGCTGCTGGGGCCCTTCCTGTCGCTGGGGCTTTATGCCATCGCCCGAGAACTGGAAAAGCGCGGCGACGTCAGCCTGAAGGACACCCTGACCGCCTGGCGCGCCAACCTGCCCGGCATCACCCTGTTCGCCGCGCTGCTGGCGGTGGCGGTGTTCGCCTGGTTCCGGATCTCGCTGCTGATGTTCGCGCTGTTCTACACCGACTCGATCCCGACACTGGACCACATCCTGCGCACCACGTTCAGCGGCGGCCACGTCGAATTCCTGATCGCGTGGTTCGGGGTGGGGCTGTTGTTCGCCATCGGCGTGTTTGCCATCAGCGTGGTCTCCATTCCGATGATGCTGGACCGCGACGTCGACACCGTGACGGCAATGCTGACCAGCATGCGGGCAAGCTACAAGAACCTGCCGGCGATGGTGGTGTGGGCGCTGCTGATCGCCGTGCTGACCGCCATCGGCTTCGCCACGATGATGATCGGCCTGCTGGTGCTGATGCCGCTGGTCGCACTGGCGAGCTGGCATGCCTACCGTGCCCTGGTGGAGTAGCGCGCTGATGTGACGGGGCCGCCGGATCAGGAGCCCGGCGGACCTGCGGCGGCGGCCGTGCGTGGACGTTTCAGTCCCGCGCGGCCGTCGCCGTTTTCTTGCCTGCTGCGGCCGCACCGGCGGCCATGGCTGCACATGGCATAATTCGCGGCCAGGCCGGCCGGCGTGTGCTGGCTGTGGGACAGGGCTCCGTGCACAACAGGTAAGCGTCATGAACAGAACTGCAAACGGACTGCCGATCGGGGCGGTTGAACGCGAAACCGGCATTACCAAGGATTTGCTGCGGATGTGGGAGCGCCGCTACGGTTTTCCCGAGCCGGCGCGCGACGGGCAGGGCGACCGGCTCTATCCGCGCGCACAAGTGGACAAGCTCAGGCAGGTGCGGCGGCTGATGGACCTCGGCTTCCGGCCGGGCAAGGTGATCGGTCTGGGGTCGGAGCAACTGGCGCAGATGCTCGAAGTGCATCAGCCGGCGCGCGCCGCCTCGCCCGCCTGTGCCGACCTGATTGCGGTGCTGCGCGGCCGCGACGGTGGGGCGGTACGGGACTATCTGCAAATGCAGCTGGCCGTTCTCGGCCTGCGGCCCTTCGTGGGCGAATTCCTGCTGGAGGCGAACCTGCTGGTCGGGGACGCATGGATGCGCGGCGAAATCGAGGTTTACGAGGAGCACCTCTACACCGAACTGGTCAACCGCGTGCTGCGCGAAGCGCTGCTGCGCTTCAGCCTGCCGATGGCGCCGCCGCGGGTGCTGCTGACGACCTGGCCGGGGGAGCAGCACCAGCTCGGCATCCTGATGGTGGAGGTGTTCTTGCGGCTGGCCGGGGCCGAAGTGCTGCCGTTCGGGGTGGAAATGCCTGGCGCCGACATCGTCAAGGCGGCGCACAAATATGGTGTCGACGTCGTCGCGCTGTCGTTCTCGGCCGCATTCGACGACGACCTGACCGACACCCTGCAACCGCTGGCGGCGAGCCTGCCGCACGGAACCGAGATATGGGTCGGAGGGCAGGGGTGTCGCGGATTCAGGTCCCGGCCCGGGGCGTGGGAGGTGATGGCGGCGCTGGACGAACTGGAAGGCCGGGTGGCCGCCTGGCGTGCCCGCCACGTCGATTGAGCCGGCATCTCACGCCGTTGCCGTGGCGGGTGGGACGCATCGCTATTGTCGACTCGTGTCCATCCCGTTGCGGGCAACTGGCCGCGGCCGGGGAGGGCGGGATTATTGCAGGAAGGCGGCCTAGCTCAGCTCAGGTCGCCCTTGGGCAGGTGGAAGCGCTCTTCCTCGCCAAGCTTGCGGCGCAGGATGTTGAGGTAGACATTGGGGTCGGGCGCGGTACGGTGGCGTTGCGCGTGCCAGATCATCTCGCCCAGCCCGTCCATCGCGTCGTGCTGGGCCGCGTGCAGGTCGCCGTGCCTGGTCGCGAGCTGCTGGACCAGCGCCCGGACGCCGGGCGGCTGGTCGATCGACAGCTGCTCGTCGATCGACAGGTGCATGGCCAGATGCAGGAAAGGGTTGGTTTCGCCGTGTTCCGGCAGCCAGTCCTGCTCGAGATAGCGTTCCGGCGCGTCGAGCACGGCGTGATACTCCGGATGCTCGAACAGGATGGCCAGCGTCATTTTCTCCAGATCGGTCAGCACTTCGCCCTGCTTGTGCTTGTGCCAGGTATCGAAGAAAAAACGGCGGGCCTCGTCGCGGCTGGGATTGAACATGGTGGAAATGTGCCATAAAACTTGAGTGATTAACTCGGATTTTACCGACAGGGCTTTGCGATGACTACCGTTTACGATTTTTCCGCTGCGCGCATCGATGGCAGCGAGCAGTCCCTGCGCGACTATCAGGGGCAGGTGCTGCTGATCGTCAATACCGCCAGCGAGTGTGGTTTTACTCCGCAGTACGAAGGTCTGCAGGAGCTGTACCAGACGTACAAAACCAGAGGGCTGGGCGTGCTGGGTTTTCCGTGCAACCAGTTCGGCGGGCAGGAACCGGGCAGCAACGACGAAGTCGCCAGCTTCTGCACTCGCCGCTTCGCCGTGACCTTCCCGATGTTCGAGAAGATCGACGTCAACGGCGCCAGCGCCCATCCGCTGTACCAGTATCTGACCAGCGAAAAGCCCGGCATTTTCAGCACCGAGGCGATCAAGTGGAACTTCACCAAGTTTCTGGTCAACCGGCGGGGTGAAGTGGTGGGACGTTACGCGCCGACGACCAAGCCGGCGGAGATGGCCGAAGACATCGAAAGGCTGCTGGCCGAATAGGATTGCGGAAATCCGGCGCTGCCGGTTTGAGGGGGCGCTCTCTCGGGGCTGGCGCCGGGACACGACATCCATTCCGCCACCGGCCGGGCCTTGCACCCGGCCGTTGTTCTTTTGGCTCAGACCTTGAACCGGGCCACCATTCCCGCCAGCTCTTCGGCCAGTTTGCCGACATTGTTCGCGCTGTCGCTGTTGCTGCGGCTGGCCTGGCTGTTGGCCGTGCACATCCCGGCGATATGCTCCACCCCGCGGGCAATATCCTGGCTCGCGCCGCTCTGCTCGCGGGTGCTGCCGGCAATGCTGCTGACGGCCGCGACGGCCTGGGTGCTCTGCGCCTCGATGTCATTGAGCATCTGGCCGGCCGCTTCCACTTGTTCCACACCCGACCCCATGCGCGCCGCCACGCTGCGGATGCGCTGCACCACATCGCCGGATTCGCGCTGCACCGTCCCGATCGAAGTGGAAATCTCCTCGGCCGAGGCGGTGGTGCGCTCGGCCAGTTTGCGCACCTCGTCGGCCACCACGGCAAAGCCGCGGCCCTGCTCGCCGGCGCGGGCGGCCTCGATCGCGGCGTTCAGCGCCAGCAGGTTGGTCTGGTCCGCCACGTCCTTGATGATCTCGACCACGTGGCTGATCTGCATGGTGCGTTCGCCCAGCTGGTTGACCACGCCGGCGGTTTCGGTGATTTCCGCCGCGATCCGGGCCATTTCGGTGCTCACTTCGCCCATCTTGATATTGCCGTCGCGCGCGGCGGACGTGGCGTGGCTGGACAGGTCCTCGGCGTTCTGGGCGTGTTCCGATACCTGCGAGATGCTGACCGACAGCTCCTCCACCGCCGCCGCCAGACCGGTGGCGGCGTTGCTCTGCTGTTCGGTGTCGTGGAGCACAGTGGCCGACGAGGCGCTCATGGTGTCGACCGCCGCGCTCAGTTCGCGCGACGCGTGGCCGATCTGGCTGATCATGCCGGCCATGCTGGCCTGCATGGTGGCGAGGCTGGCTGCCAGCAGATCGGTTTCGCATTGGCTGCCGGCGGGGCCGGCATCCAGCTTGCGGCTCAGGTCGCCGTGACCCATGTCGCGCACGATGCCGACCATCGTGCCGACCGGTTTGAGGCGCTGGCGGGTGATCAGGCCGACCATGGCGAGAATCACCGCGGCGCCGATGCACAGGGCCGCAATCATCTTGTTGCGCAAGGCGCGCGGGTCGGCGGTGAACTCGTCCTCCCAGCTGCCGGCGCCCACGATCCAGCCGGTGTCGCCCACCGTGGCGACCGCCGTGATCTTGTCGCCCGCCATGCCGGACCGCGCGTCCTGCCACTGGTAACGGTAGATGCCGTTCTTGGTGTCGATCATGCCTT
>JASLDQ010000143.1 GCA_030151505.1 Chromobacteriaceae bacterium | reverse complement strand
GATCGTCGCCAACGACGCCACGGTCAAGGGCGGCACCTATTACCCGATGACGGTGAAAAAACACCTGCGCGCGCAGGACATCGCCCGCGAAAACCGCCTGCCCTGCGTCTATCTGGTCGATTCCGGCGGCGCCTTCCTGCCCTTGCAGGACGAAGTGTTTCCCGACCGCGACCACTTCGGCCGCATCTTCTACAACCAGGCCACCCTGTCGGCCGCCGGCATCCCGCAGATCGCCGTGGTGATGGGCAGCTGCACCGCCGGCGGCGCCTACGTGCCGGCGATGGCGGACGAATCGATCATCGTCAAGAACCAGGGCACCATCTTCCTCGGCGGCCCGCCGCTGGTGCGCGCCGCCACCGGCGAAGTCGTCACCGCCGAGGAGCTGGGCGGCGCCGACGTCCACACCCGGATTTCCGGCGTGGCCGACCACTACGCCCACAGCGATGCCCACGCGCTCGGCATCGCCCGCACCATCGTCAGCCACCTCAACCACCGCCCGGCCGCCGACCTGCCGCGCGCCACGCCGCGCCCGCCGCGCTACGCCGCCGACGAAATCTACGGCGTGATTCCGGCCGACAGCAAAAAGCCGTTCGACGTGCGCGAGATCATCGCCCGGCTGGTGGACGACTCCGATTTCGACGAATTCAAGGCCAACTACGGCACCACGCTGGTCACCGGTTTCGCCCGGCTCGACGGCTGGCCGGTCGGCATCATCGCCAACAACGGCATCCTGTTCTCCGAGTCGGCGCTCAAGGGCGCGCACTTCGTCGAGCTGTGCTGCCAGCGCGGCATCCCGCTGGTCTTCCTGCAGAACATCACCGGCTTCATGGTCGGCAAGAAGTACGAAAACGGCGGCATCGCCAAGGACGGCGCCAAGCTGGTCACCGCCGTGGCCTGCGCCCGCGTGCCCAAGTTCACCGTGCTGATCGGCGGCTCCTTCGGCGCCGGCAACTACGGCATGTGCGGCCGCGCCTACAGCCCGCGCTTTCTGTGGATGTGGCCCAACTCGCGCATCTCGGTCATGGGTGGCGAACAGGCCGCCGGCGTGCTGGCCCAGGTCAAGCGCGAGCAGGTCGGCGACAGCTTCAGCGCCGAGGACGAAGAAGCCCTCAAGGCGCCGGTGCGCGAACAGTACGAGCGCCAGGGCCACCCCTACTACGCCAGCGCGCGGCTGTGGGACGACGGCGTGATCGACCCGGCCCAGACCCGCGAGGTGCTGGCGTTGGGGCTGGCCGCCGCGCTCAACGCGCCGATCGAGAAAACCCCGTTCGGCGTGTTCCGGATGTAAGCGCCGCCGGACCGGCCGGGGAGACCGACACCCCGGCCCCGCGCGACAAGACCGCGAAAGGCTCTCGGGCAACACGCCAGGAAAAATCACCGCCATGACCTACCAGACACTCGAACTCGACCGCGCCGCCGGCGGCATCACCACCGTGTGGATGAACCGCCCCGAGCTGCACAACGCCTTCAACGAAACCCTGATCGCCGAGCTGACCGACGCCTTCACCGCGCTGCAGGACGACCCGGCCACCCGCGTCATCGTGCTGGCCGGGCGCGGCAAGAGCTTTTCCGCCGGGGCCGACCTGAACTGGATGCAGCGCGCCGCCGGCTACACCGTCGAGCAGAACCAGGCCGACGCCGACAAGCTCGCCGCCATGCTGCGCACCCTCTACCGCTGCGGCAAACCCACCATCGCCCGCGTCCACGGCGCGGCCTTCGGCGGCGGCACCGGCCTGACCGCCGTGTGCGACGTGGCCATCGCCGGCCAGTCGGCCCAGTTCGCCCTGTCCGAGGTCCGGCTCGGGCTGATCCCGGCCACCATCGGCCCCTACGTGGCCGACGCCATCGGCTGGCGCAACGCCCGGCGCTACTTCCTGTCGGCCGAGCGGCTCGACGCCGCCACCGCCGCCCGCGTCGGGTTGGTGCACGAAGTGGTCGCCGACGCCGAGCTGGACGCCCGCGTCGCCCATGTCGCCGCCGAGCTGGCCAAAGGGGGACCCGCCGCACTCGCTGCCGCCAAGGACCTGCTGGCCGCGCTGCGCGAATCGCATCCCTTCGACGAGGCGCTCTTGGCCGACACCGCCCACCGCATCGCCGCCCTGCGCGCCACACCGGAAGCGCGCGAAGGCCTGGCCGCCTTCCTCGACAAGCGCGCCCCGGCCTGGCTCGCCCGCGCCAAGGATGCCTGACCATGCCCGCCCGCCTCGCCGCCCCGCACGAGCCCCGTCTGCCGACGGACGGTTCGACAGCACCATCGATCGTCCGGTGCGGGACGGCGGCGGTGCGGAAACCCGATTTGTTTAACCCGACCCTGATGATTGCCGACCGCCGCGGCCCGCTGCCGGCAGGCCGCGCAGCAACGCCGTCACATCGCCAACCGACGCCGCCACACCGGGGCGATTTCAACGCGGAGACCCGAAATGTTTAACAAGATCCTGATTGCCAACCGCGGCGAAATCGCCTGCCGCGTCATCCGCACCGCCCGCAAGCTCGGCATCCGCACCGTCGCGGTCCATTCCGACGCCGACGCCGACGCGCTGTTCGTCAAGCTGGCCGACGAAGCCTGGCGGCTCGGCCCGGCGCCCGCCGCCGACAGCTACCTCAAGGCCGACCTGATCGTCGACATCGCGGTGCAGAGCGGCGCGCAGGCCATCCACCCCGGCTACGGCTTCCTGTCCGAAAACGAGGGTTTTGCCGCCGGCTGCGCCGCGCGCGGCGTGACCTTCATCGGCCCGCCGGTATCCGCCATCGCCGCCATGGGCAGCAAGTCCGCCGCCAAGCAGCTGATGGAAGCCGCCGGCGTGCCGCTGGTGCCGGGCTACCACGGCGACGAGCAGGACGCAGCCTTCCTCAAGCAGCAGGCCGATGCCATGGGCTACCCGGTGCTGATCAAGGCCTCGGCCGGCGGCGGCGGCAAGGGCATGCGCATCGTGGAAGCCGGCGCCGAATTCCTCGACGCGCTGGCCTCGTGCCGGCGCGAGGCGCTGGCGAGTTTCGGCGACGACAAGGTGCTGGTGGAGAAATACCTGCAGAAGCCGCGTCACATCGAAATCCAGGTCTTCGCCGACACCCTTGGCAACGTGGTCTACTTGTTCGAGCGCGACTGCTCGGTACAGCGCCGCCACCAGAAGGTGCTGGAAGAAGCCCCGGCCCCCGGCATGAGCCCCGCGCGCCGCCGCGAGATGGGCGAGGCGGCCTGCGCCGCCGCCCGCGCGGTCAATTACGTCGGCGCCGGCACGGTCGAATTCATCGTCGACACCGCCACCGACGCGTTCTACTTCATGGAAATGAACACCCGCCTGCAAGTGGAGCATCCGGTCACCGAGATGATCAGCGGGCAGGATCTGGTCGAGTGGCAGCTGCGCGTCGCCGCCGGCGAGCCGCTGCCGCTGGCGCAGGAGCAACTGCAGATCCGCGGCCACGCCATCGAGGCACGCGTGTACGCCGAGGACCCGTGGCGCGGCTTTTTGCCCGCCACCGGCCGGCTGGTCCACCTCGCCCCGCCGGCCGAATCGACCCATGTGCGGGTCGACACCGGCGTGGTCGAAGGCGACACCATCACCCCGTTCTACGATCCGATGATCGCCAAGCTGATCGTGTGGGACGAGAACCGCGACGCTGCGCTGGCGCGGATGGACGCGGCGCTGGCCGACTACCAGGTGGCCGGCCTGACCACCAATCTGCCCTTCCTGCGCCGGCTGGTGCAAAGCGTGCCCTTTGCCACCGCCGATCTGGACACCGGCCTGATCGCCCGCCACCACGACGAGCTGCTGGCCCCGCCGCCGCCCGCCGGTGCGCAGGACGCCATGCTGGTCGCGCTGGCCGACCTGCTGCGCGAAGGCGGCAGCGGCTGGCGTCTCAACGGCACGCAGACCCGCACGCTGCGCTACCGCGCCCAGGAGACCGAGCTGGCGCTGACGGTGGGCTATCGCGACGGCAGTTTCGTGTTCGGCTTTGACGGCAGCGAAACCCGCGCCAGCGCCCGGCTGGACGGCAACCACCTGATCGCCCGGCTGGGTGTGCAGCGCCTCAACGCCACGGTGGTGAGCGACGGCGCGGCGCGCGTGCTGTTCGTGAACGGCCGCCGCGTCGAGATGAGCGTGCCCGACCGGTTCGCCGCCGGCGACACCGCCGTCCACGGCGAAACCCACCTGACCGCGCCGATGCCGGGCCGTGTGGTGGCGCTCTTGGCCGAAACCGGCAAGCCGCTGGAGAAAGGCTCGCCGCTCCTGATCCTGGAAGCGATGAAGATGGAGCACACCATCACCGCGCCGGCCGCCGGCCATGTGGCCGAGTTCTACTTTGCCGCCGGCGACCAGGTCACCGACGGCGCGGAACTGGTCGATTTCGTCGCGGCGTAAGCGCCCGGAACCTGTCGAGAAAGCACAGTCATGCCCACCATCAAGATCGTCGAAGTCGGCCCGCGTGACGGGCTGCAGAACGAAGCCACCCTGGTCGATACCGCGACCAAGTTACGTTTGATCCGCGCGCTGGCGACAGCCGGGCTGCAGCACATCGAGGCCGGCAGCTTCGTGTCGCCCAAATGGGTGCCGCAGATGGCCGATTCGGCCGACATCCTCAGACAGCTGGAAACGGCCGGCCCGGTGCGCTACCCGGTGCTGGTCCCGAACCTGAAGGGACTGGAAGCCGCGCTGGCCTCCGGCGCGCGCGACATCGCCGTGTTCGCCGCCGCCAGCGAATCCTTCTCGCAGCGCAACATCAACTGCAGCATCGACGAAAGCCTGACCCGCTTCGCTCCGGTAATGCAGGCCGCCCGCGAGGCCGGGGTACGGGTGCGCGGCTACGTGTCCTGCGTGCTCGGTTGCCCCTACGAGGGCCACATCGCCCCGGCGGCAGTGGCCGAGGTGGCGGCGCGGCTGTACGAGGCCGGCTGCGAGGAAATCTCGCTGGGCGACACCATCGGCACCGGCACGCCGGAAGCGACCAAACGCCTCCTGGACACCGTCGCCACCCTCGTGCCGCTGGACAAGATCGCCGGCCACTTCCACGACACCTACGGCATGGCCATCGCCAACATCTACGCGGCGTGGCAGCACGGCGTGCGGGTGTTCGACAGCTCCATCGCCGGCCTGGGCGGCTGCCCCTATGCCCGCGGCGCCAGCGGCAACGTCGCCACCGAAGACGTGGTGTATCTGTTCGACGGGCTGGGCCAGGATACCGGCGTGGACATGGAGCGGCTGCTCGACGCCTCGCAGCTGATCTCGGCGGCGCTGGGGCGCGCGCCGGTCAGCCGCGCGGCGCAGGCCTTGCTGGCCAAGCGGGGGTGAGAAGAATTCGCGCCGTCAGGACGGGATGCGACCGCCTCTGACGATGACACGCCCCTTTTCGCCTGAAGGCGACTTCCTTTCTTTGCTTCGCCAAAGAAAGGAAGCAAAGAAAGGCGACCCCGACCACGCCGCCCTTCGGATTCCCGGCTTGAACGGGGAGCGATGTGAGCGCCACGGCCCGCTTTTTTTTGTGGGAGCGGCGCAAGCCGCGATGTCGTTACCTGCAGGCGAAAAGGAATCTTGGTCAGGCCTATCCGCCCATCACATGCACCGATACACAGACAAAAACCGAGGAGACACAGCAATGACCGAAACCCCGATCTGGACGCCCTCGCCCGAGCGCATCGCGGCGGCCAATCTCACCGATTTCTCCCGTTTCGCCGCCGCCCGCGCCGGGCGAGAGTTTTCCAGCTACGACGCGCTGTGGCAGTGGAGCGTGGACGAGCGCGCCGCGTTTTGGGACGCCCTGTGGGACTGGGCCGGGGTGATCGGCGAGAAGGGCGGGCGGGTACTGGACCACGGCGACGCCATGCCCGGCACGCGCTGGTTTCCCGAAGCCCGGATCAACTTTGCCGAGAACCTGCTGGGCCGGGCCGACGACAGCGAGGCCATGGTGTTCGCCGGCGAGGACAAGACCACGGCGCGGCTGACGCGGCGCGAACTCCACCAGGCGGTCAGCCGCTGCGTGCAGGCGCTGATGGCGGAAGGCGTGCGCGAAGGCGACCGGGTGGCGGCCATGCTGCCCAACCTGCCCGAGACCGTGATCGCGATGCTGGCGACCGCCAGCCTCGGGGCGATCTGGTCGTCGTGTTCGCCGGACTTCGGCGTGGACGGCGCGCTCGACCGCTTCGGCCAGATCGAGCCCACCGTCTGGCTGGTGCCGGACGGCTACTGGTACAACGGCAAGCGGGTGGAAGTGGCCGACAAGGTCGACGCCATTGCCGCGCAGCTGCCCGGCGTGCGCCGCATCGTCACCGTACCGTATGCCGGCGGCAGCGCCCCGCGAGACCCGCGCGGCATGGGCTGGGAGGCTTTCCTCGCCCCGTTCGCGCCGCAGACCATCCCGTTCAACCGCGGCGCCTTCGACCGGCCGCTGGCCATCCTGTTTTCCAGCGGCACCACCGGCAAGCCCAAGTGCATCGTCCACGGCACCGGCGGCACGCTGCTGCAACACATCAAGGAGCACCGCCTGCACGCCGACATCAGGCCGGGCGACCGCTTCTTCTACTTCACCACCTGCGGCTGGATGATGTGGAACTGGCTGGTGTCGGGGCTGGCCAGCGGGGCGACGCTGCTGCTGTTCGACGGCTCGCCCTTCGCCGGCGACGGCCGCATCCTGTGGGATTTTCTCGCCCGCCAGCGCGTGACCCAGCTCGGCACCTCGGCCAAGTATCTGGACGCCGCCGCCAAGCAGGGGCTCAAGCCGCTTGACACGCACGACCTGGCCGCCCTGCGCGCGATCTTCTCGACCGGCTCGCCCTTGGTGGCCGAAGGCTTCGACTACGTCTACCGCGACATCAAGGCCGACGTGCAGCTGGCGTCGATCTCGGGCGG
>JASLDQ010000081.1 GCA_030151505.1 Chromobacteriaceae bacterium | reverse complement strand
CCGGCGAGGCCAGCGAGCTGCAGGAGCAGGGCATCGGGCTGGCCGCCCGCCTGCAGGAACGGGTGGTGAAGTTCACGGGCGTCGCGGAGGACGGGCAGGCCGAGACAGAGGCCGCCATGGCCGATGAGGCGAGCGAACGCTCGGATACCGATTGCTGGCATGTGTCGGTGCGGTTCGGACGCGGGGTGTTGTGTCAGGGCATGGAACCGATTGCCTTCGTGCGCCATCTGGCTTCGCTGGGCACGGTCCGCCATCTGGTCACGCTGTTCGATGCGATGCCGGACGCCGACGACATGGATCCGGAAGCCTGTTATCTCGGCTTTGAAATTGCGCTGGCGGATGCGCCGAGCCAGGCCGGTATCGAGCAGGTGTTCGCCTTCGTGCGCGATGACTGCGAACTGCTGGTATTGCCGCCCAAAAGTCCGCTGACCGCTTATTTCGGGCTGATTGCCTCGCGGCCGGAAGAATCCTCCCGTCTGGCCGACATTCTGGTCGAGGCCGGCGCGTTTACCCGCGAGCAATGGGCCAAGGCTGGAGCGGTGCCGTCGCCGGTATCGGACGAGCCGGCAACGGAGCAGGCTACGCCGGCCGGAAACGAGGCGGTGGAAGTCGCCGCCGGCAAGGACAGGAAAGCGCCGGAAGCAAGGCTGCTCCGGGTGCAGGCAGACAAGCTCGACCGCCTGATCGATCTGGTCGGCGAGCTGGTGATTGCCGGCTCGGCCGCGCAACTGCTGGCGCGCCAGTCCGGCCAGGCCGCGCTGCTTGAGGCAACCGCCGTGCTGGCCCGCCTGGTCGAGGACGTCCGCGATTCGTCGCTGCAGTTGCGCATGGTCACCATCGGAGAAACCTTCAACCGTTTCCACCGCGTGGTGCGCGATACCGCCCGGGCAACCGGCAAGGAGATCGTGCTCGACGTAAAGGGCGGCGATACCGAACTGGACAAGTCGGTGGTGGAAAAGCTGGCCGATCCGCTGATGCACATGGTGCGCAACGCCATCGACCACGGGATCGAGACGGCCGACGTGCGTCTGGCGAACGGCAAGCCGGCCGCCGGCCGGGTCACGCTCAACGCCTATCACGATTCCAGCAGCGTGGTGATCGAGATCGGCGACGACGGCGGCGGGCTCAATGCCGACCGCATCCGCGCCAAGGCCATCGAACGCGGCCTGATCGAGCCCGGGGCCGTCCTGTCCGACCCGGACGTCTACAACCTCATCTTCGAACCCGGCTTTTCCACCGCCGAGCAGGTCACCAACCTGTCCGGCCGCGGCGTGGGCATGGACGTGGTCAAGAAGGGCATTACCGCGCTACGCGGCAGCATCGTCGCGCAGTCCCGGCCGGGGCAGGGATCGAGCTTTACCCTGCGTCTGCCGCTGACGCTGGCGATCATCGACGGATTCATGGTCAGCGTCGCAGGCGCGTCCTACGTGATTCCGCTGGCGAACGTGGTCGAGTGCGTGGAGCTCAGGCGGGAAGAAACCTTGGGCAACGTGCTGCAACTGCGCGGCGCGGCGCTGCCCTTTTTGCATCTGCGCGAGCTGTTCGAGATCGAGGGCGAGGCCCCGCGGCGCGAGAACGTGGTGGTGGTGCAGGCCGGCGGCCTGCGGGCCGGCATCGTGGTCGACCAGTTGCAAGGCGAGTTTCAGACCGTGATCAAGCCGCTGGGCACGCTGTTCCGCCATCTGCGCGGGGTGGTCGGCTCGACCATCGTCGGCAGTGGCGACGTGGCGCTGATCCTCGACGTCCAGGCGCTGGCCAGCCTGGCCACCCAGCAAGAAAACGCCGCCCTGCGGGTTAATTAATTTGACGGTTGCCCGTGCCGGACGCGGATTTTGTCGGCCATGCCGACTTGGCCGCGTGACCGGACGGTGGCGGCCGGAATCGGAAAAATTCAGAAAAAAGGAAGTATTTCATGACCATAGCGCAACGACTGATAGTACTGGTGACGGCGGCCTTGATCGGGCTGCTGTCGGTGGCAGGCCTGGGCTTGTGGCAGATGAACAAGGTGTTCGACGCCGCCAATTTCTCGCGCGAGAACACCGTTCCGGCGTTGATCTCGCTCGATCATGCCATCACAGCGCTGAAAGACGCACGCCTCACCGCAGTTTCTCATGTCGCGCTGACTAATCCGGCCCAGATGGCGGAAATGGACAAGGCTGGCGCCGACGCGGTCCAGCGTCTGGGCGATGCCCTGAAAGAGTATGAGCCGACCATCGCCAACGACAAGGACCGCGCGCTGTTCAATGCCGTCAAGGCCACGAGCCAAGGCTATCTGGACGTGCGCGCCAAGTTTATGGCGCTGTCTCGCTCGAACCAGAAAGAACAGGCCATGACGCTGTCGTTGGGCGAAGCGAAGGAGGCCACGGCCAAATTCGCGGCCGCGCTCGACGAATTGTTCAAATACAACATCGCGATGAGCGACGACGGCGCGGCCCAGGCGCAGGCCATCCTGTCCAACGCCAACTGGCTGGCGGTCGGCATCACCGTGCTGGTTCTGGCAACGCTGATCGTGTTCGCCATCGTCACCATTCGTACCCTGCTGGGACAACTGGGCGCCGAGCCGGCGGAGCTGGCCAACGTCGCCACCCGCTTGAGCCAGGGCGATCTCACCGTGTCGATCCAGACCGCCCGTAGCGACAGCGTGGCCGGCGCGATGGCGACCATGGTGGCGAAGCTGTCCGAGATCGTCGGCCAGGTGCGCGTCAGTGCCGACGGGCTGGCTTCCGCTTCGCAGCAGGTCGCCGATACGTCCCAGTCGCTGTCGCAGTCGTCGAGCGAGCAGGCGGCGAGCGTGGAGGAGTCGTCGGCGAGCATCGAGCAGATGAGCGCGTCGATCCAGCAGAACACCGACAACGCGCGGGTGACCGACGGGATGGCCAGCGAAGCGGCCACCGAAGCGATGGCTGGCGGCGCGGCGGTGCGCGATAC
>JASLDQ010000015.1 GCA_030151505.1 Chromobacteriaceae bacterium | reverse complement strand
CGAGCAGCCAGTGTGATTATTCCTATCAGCTGGATTTCTCTGCTACTCAATGGCCAGGACGTTACCGTTTCATCACCCTTGATGATTTCCTGACGCCCGTAGTCAGACAAGTCGCGAGGCGGCTGGCCCAGGCCTGGCTGGCTACGGCCACGATCTTGCCAACTACGTCGACGGAGCTTCGGCTTGCGATCGCCAGTCCGCCGGGAGGCTACTCGTGTAGCTCCTCGCAATGGCTGGCCTGCTGGCTCGATACCATCGAAGACTATCAACAGCTCAGCCCAACCCGGGCGACCTTCACCTTCTCGGGGTGCCAGACCCGTTTCACCCTGAAAAAAACCATGAGCGGCGCGGAGATAGAACATGACGGCATGCCATGTTGAGTGGCCGGTAATACGGAGAAAGGCACGGGGCTTTTCCTTGGTCGAACTGGCCGTCGTCCTGCTGGTCGTGGGAATGGCGATGGGCATGGTCGGGCTGCCGTTGCTGCGGGCATCGCAGCAACAGCAGGGCAGCAACCCCAACGCATTGATGCCCGAAACGGCGGTGGGCGCGCTGGAACTGTACGCGCTCAAGCATGGCTACCTGCCGTGCCCGGCCAATCCTGCGGCAAGCAGTCAGGTCGGAATGCCTGACTGCAGCATGGTCGACAGGACCGGTTGGCTGCCTTGGGCCGCGCTGGGATTGGGAAGTGGCCGGGACAAATGGATGACGCCGCTGAGTTATGCGGTCAGCCGCAACTACACGGATGCGAGCGGCGCGGCACCATCCATAACTTTCGCCACGGCGGGGGCTATCCGTCTGACGGGGTTGTCGCTCAATGCCGGCAGCGTGTCGGAAACCGATCTGGGAAACTATGTCGCCGTCGTGATCAGTCATGGTCCCAATCGCGCCGGGGTCGGCGGCGGGAGTGTCAACAACTATGAAAGCGCCAACCTGCCGGGCAGTAGCAGCCTGCAACCCTATTACCAAGCGGCCCGCGACGGCAGCCAGGAGCGACTGGATGATCTGGTTTGGCCGGTGGTCGAACTGACGCTCAAGAACCGGCTGGCGTTGGCGGGGAGGTTATAGCGCGGGTTGCAAGGACGTTTGCGTGGGAACAGGACGGCACGTTTTGCAGACGTGCCGTCTTTCATGGCGATCAGCCGACGAAGCCTTGCAGCTTGCTTTCGATCAGCCGTGGATTCTCTCCGTTGGCAATCGATACCAAACCTTCAACCAGCATGTCTTTCGTGGCAACTTGAGCCGCGATCAGCGTTCTGAGCTTGTTGGCGATGGGCAGGAACAGCAGGTTGGCCGAGCCGACGCCATAGACCGTCGCGACGAAGGCCACGGCGATGCCGGCACCGAGTTTGGAGGGATCTGCCAGGTTTTCCATCACATGAATCAGACCGAGCACGGCCCCAATGATCCCGATGGTCGGAGCGTAACCGCCTGCCGATTCCCAAATCTTGGCTGCGAGGCGCTGGCGGTTTTCGTAGGCACTGATGTCCAGTTCGAGCGAGGCGCGGATGATGTCAGGCGCGGCGCCATCCACCAGCATCTGCAGGCCTTTCTTGGCAAACGGATCGCGCTGGGCGCCGACAAATGCCTCCAGTGACAGCAGGCCGCTCTTGCGGGAGTTCTGGCTCCAGTTCACCACGTCGCGGATGATCTTCTGGCTGTTGACCGGCGGCGGGCTGAAGACCCAGCTCAGCATCCTGATGCCTTCGCCAAACTGTTTGGGGGTGCTCTGCAGCAGGACGGCTCCCAGTGTGCCGCCGATGACGATCAGGAAAGCCGTCAGTTGTACGAGTGAACCGACGTGGCCGCCTTCCAGCGCTTGCCCCAGCAAAATGGCGGCGATGCCGACGATGATACCGATGATGCTGATCGCGTCCATCTATGATTCCTTGTTGTTTTTTTGCCCGGCCGATTCAGGCGATAGCGGTGCCGCCTTGCCGTCGTATCACAGCCATTCCTGCAGACGGGCGCGGATGCGCGCCACCGCCTGGCTGTGCAGCTGGCTGACGCGCGACTCGGTCACTCCCAGCACCGCGCCGATTTCCTTGAGATTCAGCTCCTGCTGATAATAGAGGCTCATCACCAGCTGGTCGCGCTCCGGCAACTGGCCGATCACCTCCACCAGCTGCTGGCGAAAGCGTCCGTCACGCAAGGTCTCGAGCGGATCACCTTGATGGGTGTCGGCCACGTTGTCGACGAAGGCGCTCGCGCTGCCATCCTCGTCGGCGCTGGCAAAATCCTCGTAGTACAGCAATTGGTGGCCCTTGCAGTCGAACAGGGCCGACTGGTAGTCGGCCAGTGTCATCTGCAGCCGGTCCGCGACTTCCTCTTCTCGCGGCGGCCGGCCATGCTCCTGCTCCAGCCGGGTGATCGCTTCTTCGATCTGGCGGGCGTTGCGGCGCGCCTGACGCGGTAGCCAGTCGAGCCGGCGCAACTCGTCCAGCATCGCGCCGCGGATGCGCTGCGAGGCGAAAGTCTCGAACAGGACGCCCTGGGCTGCGTCGAATTGCTGCGAGGCTTCGATCAGGCCGATCAGGCCGACCTGCACCAGATCGTCAAGCTCCACGCTGGCCGGCAGGCGGCTGATCATCATGCCAGCCAGCTTGCGCACCAACGGGGTGTAAGGCGTTACATCGAGATGCGGTGCGACAGCATCAGTTTTGTAGGCACGAAGTCGGCTCATGCTGAACGTCAGTTTTCTTTCTTGTTGTGATCCGGATCAAGGCGTATCCACTTCGACCAGCAGGCGCCTGGCGCTGCTGAGTCGTTCGAACAATTCCGGCGCGCTGCCGGCCATCGTGCTCCACAAGGGCAGCGCATTGGCCAGCTGGCAGCAAGCGATCGCCCCTTCGCAATCGCTGAACGCCTGCACGGCGGTGGTTTTCATCACCGCCGCACGCTTCATCCGGTGGTCTTCCGGCACAAAGCCCACCCAGCGCAGCGAGACGGTCAGGTACTCGCTGGCGACACGGGACAGCCGCTGAAACAGCTGTTGCGCCTCATCCAGTCCGTGCGCCCGGTTGACCAGCACGTTGAACTTGCGGCGGCCAAAATCGGTCGACAGGCGCTTGACCGCCGCGTACGTCTCGGTCAGTCCGGCGCCGTCGGGCGACAGCACCAGCACGATGTCGTCGGCCACCGCGGCCAGGGCCAGGTCATCGTCGGCCGGCGTGTCGATCAGGACGAACTCGGTGTCGCGCACCAGCGCGGCATATTCGTGCTGGATGCGGTCCTGCAGAGCCTGGTTGAGCTGGGCCAGCATGACCGGACGGGCGTGCAGATTTAGCAGCGGCACCTGGCCGGGCAGGGTGGCGACCGCATCGTCCAGCGCCAGCTGCGATGACAGCACCACGTCCAGCGACGCGCGCTCAGTCAGGTTGAAGCGGCGTGCCAGCAACTGGCCGTGATGACCATCGGCCAATAGTACCCGCCGGTGCTGCATCAATGCCAGCGCCATGCCCAGTTCCGCCACCAGCGTGCTGGTGCCAGCATCGCGCCCCCCCAGAAAGGCGAAGCTCGACGGCGCGGATATCGACAGGCGCAGGCGACGAAGGCTGGCGGCCTGATCCTCGACTGCCATCAGCCCTGGGTCCAGTTGGTTTGGGCGGCCTGCAGGATGCGGAATTCGTCCTGCTTGAGCGCGAACGGTCCGGCATTGCCCTTGAGCGGCTGGAAGGCCCGCTCGACCAGATACTGCGGGTCGGCCAGATGGAGGTCTTCCGGCACGCGCTGACCGTTGGTGACGTAGAACAGCGGCAGGCGATGGCGGATCGCCACGTCGAGCGCCACGCCCAGGGTCGGCGATTCGTCGATCTTGGACAGCACGCAACCGATCAGGTTGTCGCCCTGATAGCGCGTAATGACATCCTGCAGCGTATGGCCGGCGGCATTGGCGGCGAGCAGCAGAATGCGCTTGATCGGCCGCCCCTTGTTCATGCCGCCCGCGGCGTACATGGTGGTCTGCGCCGCCACCCGGCTGTCGCGCTGTCCCATGCCGACCGAGTCGATCAGCACCAGCCGCTTGTGGGAGAGGTCGGCCAGCGTCAGTTGCAGGTCAGCCTCGTTGTCGACCGCGTACACCGACACCCCGAGGATGCGGCCGTAGAGCTTGAGCTGGTCCTGCGCGCCGATGCGGTAGCTGTCGGTGGTGATCAGTGCGACCGACTCGGCGCCGTGGCGGATGGTGGCACGGGCGGCGAGCTTGGCGACCGTGGTGGTCTTGCCGACGCCGGTCGGGCCGACCAGCGCGAAAATCCCGCCGCCGGTGACCATGTCGTCGTCGTCCTTGATCGTGCGCAGATTGTGCGCCAGTGCGGATTTGGCCCATTTCAGCGCGGCCTCGTCGTCGAACTGGGCCGGCAGGCGGCTGGTCAGCTGACGGCACAACGACGGGCTCATGCCGATCGACAGCAGCTGGCGGAACAGCTCGGCCTGGCGCGGGCTGTGATCCTCCAGCTGCGCCCAGGCAAGGCTGGCCATCTGGGTCTGCAGCAGAGATTTGAGCTCGCGCATCTCGTCGTTGAGCTGATCGAGCTTTTGCGTCGTCGCGGTTTCGCCGGGCGACTCTCCCAGTTCCGGCAGGCTCTCGACGTCGTCCTTCGGCATCTCCGGTGCAGTTGCGGCCGGCTGGGTCGCGACCACGGCAGGCGGGGACGGCTCCGGCGGCGCGGCCGGTGCGGCGTAGGCCGGCGACGGATGCGGGGTGAAGCGGGGGAAATCCGGGCGGCGGATCGCCTCGGGCTGTTCGTCCGGGTGGAAGACGCGGGCGACCGGCTCGTCCAGCGGCTCGACCGGCAGCGCGTAGGTGCGCGCCAGCGCGCTGGCCACCGGCGACGGCTGCTTGCCGGCCGGTGCCTGCCGCGTCAGCCGGGCTCCCATCGCGCTGCCGCCGGGGCTGGTGGACAGCGAGGCCGCCAGTGCGTTCACGTCCCCGTCGGCCACCGCCATGATCTCCACGCCACCGCCCTGAATGGTGCGGTTGGAAAGAATGAGCGCGTCGGTACCCAGTTCATCCCGTACCTGACGCAATGCGTCGCGGGTGGTCTTGCCGTAATACTTTTTGACAACCATCGCCTAAAGCCTGTTGTTAAGTCTGTCCATGGCCGATTCAGCCGGAATGCCTGCGCGGTGCTGGCCGTCTCCGGTCCCGGCCCGGTGCGTGATTATGCTCTGCCTCCGACCACGGCGACCACGCGGATCGTGCGGTTGTCGGGAATTTCGTTGTGGGCCAGCACCGCCAGGTGCGGCAGCGCGCGGCGCAGGAATTTCGACAGCACCGGCCGCAGGGGCTGGGGCACCAGCATGACCGGGTTGAGCCCCTGCTGCTCGATGCGTTCGGCCTGCTGGGCCGCCGACTGGATCAGCGTTTCGGCCAGTCCCGGCTCCAGCCCGCCGCCGGCCTTGCTCTGGATGGCGGACACGAGGATATGTTCGAGTTGCGGGTCGAGCGTCATCACCGACAGCTCGCCGTTGCCGGGGAAAACCTGCGCCACGATGGCGCGCGCGAGTTTGACGCGCACGGCGGCGGTCAGCTCGTCGATGTCCTGGGTGAGGGGGATGTGTTCGGCCAGCGTTTCGATGATGCCCTTCATGTCGCGGATCGGGATTTCCTCGGTCAGCAGGCTTTGCAACACCTTCTGCAGCGTGCCGATCGGGATGACCTTCGGCACCAGTTCCTCGATCAGCTTGGCCGAGTCCTTGGCCACATGGTCGACCAGTTGCTGGGTTTCCTCGCGGCCCAGGAGTTCGGCCGAGTGATTCTGCAGCACGTTGGAAATATGCGTGGCGACCACGGTGCTGGCATCGACCACGGTGTAGCCCAGCGACTGGGCATTGTCGCGCTGGATCGCGTCGATCCACAGGGCCGGCAGGCCGAAGGCCGGGTCGGTGGTCGGCGTGCCGGGCACCTCGCCCATCACCCGGCCGGGATTGATCGCCAGATACTGGCCGACAAAAGCCTCGCCGCTGCCGACCTCCACCCCGCGCAATAGGATGCGGTAGGCGTTGGGCTTGATCTCGAGGTTGTCGCGGATGTGCACCGCCGGCACCAGAAAGCCGACTTCCTGCGCGATTTTCTTGCGGATGCCGCGCACGCGGCGCAGCAGTTCGCCGTCCTGCGCGCGGTCCACCAGCGGGATCAGGCGGTAGCCGACCTCCAGCCCGATCGGATCGACCGGCTGCACGTCGTTCCAGCTGACCTCGGCCAGCGGCTGATCCGGTTCGGCCGGAATGTCGAGCGCGGCCTGTTTCTGCGCGGCGGCCAGCTTGATTGCGCGCTGGTCCATCCACCAGCCGAGGCCGGCCAGGCTGCCGGCGATCAGCAGGAAGGAGAAGTGCGGCATGTTCGGAATCAGGCCGATCAGGCCGATCACGACGGCAGTCACGTACAACACCTGCGGCTTGGCGAACATCTGGCCGACGAACTGCTCGGACAGGTCCTTGTCGGAGCCGACTCGGGTGACGACGATACCGGCGGCGGTCGAGATGATGAGGGCCGGGATCTGGGCGACCAGACCGTCGCCGATGGTCAGCAGGGTGTAGGTTTCCAGCGCCTGGCCGATCGGCAGGTCATGCTGGGCCACCCCGACGAGCAGGCCGCCGACCACGTTGATCAGCATGATCAGGATGCCGGCCATCGCGTCGCCGCGCACGAACTTGGACGCGCCGTCCATCGAGCCGAAGAAGTCGGCCTCCTCGGAAATCTCGCCGCGGCGTCGGCGCGCCTCGTCTTCGTCGATCAGGCCGGCGTTGAGGTCGGCGTCGATCGCCATCTGCTTGCCCGGCATCGCGTCCAGGGTGAAGCGGGCGCTCACTTCGGCAATGCGGCCGGCGCCCTTGGTGATCACCACGAAGTTGATAATGGTGAGGATGACGAACACCACGATGCCGATGGCGGGGTTGCCGCCGACCAGGAAGTGGGAAAAGGCCTCGATCACCTTGCCGGCGGCGTCGGCGCCTTCGTGGCCGTGCAGCAGGATCACCCGGGTGGACGCGACGTTGAGCGACAGGCGCAACAGCGTGGTCAGCAGCAGGATGGACGGGAAGGCGGAGAATTCCAGCGGCTTTCTCACCTGCAGGCCGACCATCAGCACGATGATCGACACCGCGATGTTGAAGGTGAAGAACATGTCCAGCACGATGGTCGGCAGCGGCAGCACCATCATCGCCAGGATCAGCAGGATGAGGATGGGGCCGGCCAGCGCGGTGTAGTTGAGGTTGAAGCGTTTCAGCAGAGCGTCAAAATTCATGCGTCGTTCCGTGCCGTATCAGGCCCACTGGGTGGCTTGCTTTGTTTGGTTTCGGGATCGAGCTCGGCCGGGACCGGCAGCTGATCCGGATAGACCGGCGCCACGCCGCCGGCCGTTTCGTATTGCTTGGGCTGGAACACATAGGCCAGCACTTGGGCGGCGGCACTGTAGAGGGCCGCCGGAATCTCGTCGCCGATTTCGGTGTTGTGGTACAGCGCGCGGGCAAACGGCGGAGCCCGCATGATGGTGACCCGGTGTTCCTTGGCCGCGCCGACGATCTTCTCGGCCAGCCGCAGCGTGCCTTTTGCCACGATCCTGGGGGCGGGCATGCCGTCCTCGTACTGGATCGCCACCGCGTAGTGGGTCGGGTTGGTCACCACCACGCTGGCATTGGGCACGTCGCGCATCATCCGACGCCGGGCCGCGGCGCGCTGCATCTGGCGAATGCGGCCCTTCACTTCGGGGCTGCCTTCGCTCTGCTTCATTTCTTCCTTGATCTCCTGCTTGCTCATGCGGAGATTCTTGTTGTACTGGTATATCTGCCACGGTACGTCGATCACCACCAGCAGCACCATCGCGCTGACCACGATCAGGAAGGTGTGCTCGGTCATTTCGAACACGCTCTTGATGCTGCGGTCCAGCGGCAGGGTGATGAGGCCGATCAACTGGTCGCGCTCGTGCCAGATCACCCAGGTGGCGATGCCACCGATCAGGAAGCTCTTGAGTACCGCCTTGGCCGCTTCCACCAGACTCATCACCGAGAACATCCGCTTGAAGCCGGAAATCGGGTTGAGTTTGGAAAACTTTGGCTCGAAGGCGTTGTCCGCCACGTTCCAGCCGCCCACCAGCAGCGGCACCACCGCCGCCGCGATAAACAGCGCCGCCAGCAGTGGCGCCAGCGCCAGCAGCATATCGAACAGCGATTCGCGCAGCTGATTGCCGATCAGGCTCTGGTCGGCCAGCGTTTTCTGGTCGAAGGTGAAAGCCCGTTCCAGCACGCGGTTGAACTGCCGGTAGATGTGGCCGCCGGTCGCGATCAGCAGGGCGGTGCCGGTCATGGTCACGGCAAAGGTCGACAACTCGCGCGAACGGGGTACCTGGCCTTCTTCGCGGGCCTTCTGTATTCGTCGGGGTGTCGCCTCTTCTGTGCGTTCCTCGTCGCTGTCTTGTGCCATCGGCGCCGTCTGACCGGGTCGGTATCAATTGGGCAGCAAGTCTACCATGGCTAATGCTCCGTCATTTTGTCGGCAGCGGTCTGATGCACAGATAAAACGTCTGGCATAAGAACGTGTTGGCGGCATGGGCGGGGCGATGCTCCGCGGGGGCCGGCCAGCCGAAGGACGGATGCGGTGACTGCGGTCGGCGTGTCGGTCGCCGTCGGCCAATACGGCCGGCACCCATGGTCGGGGGTGATGACGATCCGGCCGCCGGCCGGATCGTTGTGCGCTAAAATCGCGCGATCCGATTTCCTCAGAGTTGCCCCGAATGAAGCCCTATCTCGACCTGATGCGCCACGTGCTCGAACACGGCGCCGACAAGACCGACCGCACCGGCACCGGGACCCGTTCGGTGTTCGGCTACCAGATGCGTTTCGACTTGGCTGACGGCTTCCCGATGCTCACTACCAAGAAGCTGCACCTGAGGTCCATCGTCCACGAACTCTTGTGGTTTCTGGCCGGCGACACCAACGTCAAATACCTGCAGGACAACGGCGTGCGCATCTGGGACGAATGGGCCGACGAGAACGGCGACCTCGGCCCGGTCTACGGCGCGCAGTGGCGCAGCTGGCCGGCGCCGGACGGCCGCCACATCGACCAGATCGCCAATGTGGTCAACATGATCAAGAAGAATCCCGACAGCCGTCGCCTGATCGTGTCGGCCTGGAACCCCGCGCTGGTGGACGAGATGGCCCTGCCGCCCTGTCACGCGCTGTTCCAGTTCTACGTCGCCGACGGCAAGCTCTCCTGCCAGCTCTACCAGCGTTCGGCCGACATCTTCCTCGGCGTGCCGTTCAACATCGCCAGCTACGCCTTGCTGACCCTGATGGTGGCGCAGGTCTGCGGCCTGCAGCCGGGCGAGTTTGTCCACACGCTGGGCGACGCGCATCTCTACAGCAACCATCTTGAGCAGGCCCGCCTGCAGCTCACGCGCGAACCGCGACCGCTACCGCTTATGCGGATCAATCCCGGGGTGCGCGATCTGTTCGCCTTCAAGTTCGAGGACTTCGCCATCGAAGGCTACGACCCGCATCCGCACATCAAGGCCGAGGTGGCGGTATGACCATCGTCAGCCTGATCGCCGCCATGGCGAAAAACCGCGCCATCGGCATCGATAACCGCCTGCCGTGGCGCCTGCCGGAAGACCTGGCCCACTTCAAGCGCACCACGCTGGGCAAGCCCATCGTGATGGGGCGCAAGACCTGGGAATCGCTCGGCCGTCCGCTGCCGGGGCGCCTCAATATCGTGGTCACCCGCAATCCCGGCTGGCATGCCGAAGGCTGCGTCGCGACGACATCGCTGGACGCCGCGCTGGCCGCTGCCGGGGCGGTCGACGAGGTGTTCGTCATCGGTGGGGCCGAACTGTACGGCCACGCGCTCGAGCGCGCCGACCGGCTCTATCTGACCGAGATCGGCATCGAGGTTGCCGGCGACGCCTTCTTCCCCGAATTCGACCGCGCGCGCTGGCGCGAAGCCTGGTGCGAGGACCACGCCAACGCCGATTTCCGTTACCGCTTCGTGCGCTACGAGCGCGCTTGAAGCTTCCGTGACGGCGGGCCTATGCTGGCATAAAGCAATGTCATGAAAGGCCCGCCGTCATGCCGCACCTCCGCCTGCCCGACACCACCCTCTATTACGAACTCCATGGCGACGGCCCCGAGACGGTCGTGCTGCTCAACGGCATCACCATGGACTCCGCCGGCTGGTATCTGCAGTTGCCGCAACTGACGCGCGCCTACCGGGTGCTGACGCTGGATTTCCGCGGCCAGTGACGCAGCGTCCGCCCAGTGGTGCCGTTCTACGATCTTGACCGTCAGGCCGACGACGTGGCCGAGCTGCTGCAGGCGCTCGACATCCGCCAGGCTCATGTCGTGGGCCTGTCCTATGGCGGCATGGTGGCGCAGCACCTTGTCCACCGTCATCCCGCCCGGGTCGGGCGGCTGGTGCTGGCCAGTACGCTGGCGCATGCCGATGCCGCCAATGCCGCCATCGCCGCGAGCTGGAGCGGTGCCCTGGCGACCGGTGGCGCCGAGCTGCGCTTCGATATGAGCAAGCCCTGGCTTTACGGCAGCCGTCTCCTGCGCGAGCAGGCAGAACTGGTGGAGGCGATCAGGGAGCAGGGTAGCCTGATCGACTGGGAGGCCGTCACCCAGCTGATGCTGGGCGTATCCCGGCACGACGCCCGCGCCTGGCTGGCCGGCATCGCGGCCCCGACGCTGGTGCTGGTGGGCGAC
>JASLDQ010000365.1 GCA_030151505.1 Chromobacteriaceae bacterium | reverse complement strand
CATCGCGGTCGTGGCGTCGCCCTGCCGGGTGGAGCCTTCCGAGATGCGGGTCGAGGACTGCGCGATCCGCCCGGCGGTTTCGGTCACCTGCGACGCCTCGCTCTGGATCTGCGCCACCATCTGGCGCAGCGATGCCTGCATCCGGCTCATGGCGGCCATCATGCTGTCGGGCTCGCCGTCGGTCTCGAAGCGGAAGGTCAGGTCGCCTTCGGCGATGGCGCGGGCGGCGGCCGAGGCGGCAGCCGGTTCGACGCCAATGGGCTTCAGCACCAGTCTCTTCAGCAGGAGCAGGAGAACGGCGATCAGCAGCACGGCCAGCAGCAGGCCGCCGGCCAGGATGGGGCCGGCGCGCTCCCGGGCCAACTGGGCGACATCGGCCTCCGGGTAGACGGTCACGACCTTGAAGTTCCAGGCCGGGAAAGCCTGTTCGGTACGGACCCAGCCATCGCCGCCCCGGGTCACGAGGCTCTCCGCCTCCGGCGTTTCCTGGCTGGCGGAATGGAAGCGCACGCGCCCCTTGTCGTCGATCACCGCGACAAAGCCGCTGTTCAGCAGCCGGGTGCGGCCGACGGTTTCCGCCAGCGGCTTCAGGTCGACCGCATAGCCGACATACCAGCTGCCGACGAGCTGGCCGCCGGCATCCAGAATGGGTTCGTACGCGGTAATGAACGGGTTGCCGAGAATGTCGACCTGACCGTGGAAAGCCTTTTTCTGCCGCAAGGCGGCGACGGCCTGACCGTTCGGGTCCAGCGCGGTGCCGATGGCGCGGTCGCTGCCCTTTTTGACGGTGGTGGAAATGCGGATGAAATCGTGGCCGGACCGGCTGAACAGGGTGGCGCTGCCGCCCATGATCCCGACCACGTCGTCCACCAGCGCGAAGCGGTTGGCCTGCGGCTGGCCTCCCAGCAACAGGTCGGGCACGGTCTTGTCCCCAACCTGGACGGGATTACCGGCGGAGGCGGTGCCGAGCGCCGTGCCGCGCGTCTTGAGCAGCGCCATGGACGACCGCACCCGGGCCTGCAACTGCTGGTCGGTCAGGGTGAGCTGGTCGAGCAGGTTTCGCGTCAGTGCTTGCGCCTGTGCGTCCGTCTGGTGCTGGAGCCGGGTTTTCTCCTGTTGGGCCAGCAGCAGTGCGCCCCCCAGCAGGACCGGCAGCAGCAGGACGGACACGGCGGTGGCAATCCTGCCTTGCAGAGTCGTGAGCATCGATGTCTTTCTTGGTTGGGATGCACGGAGGTCGGGATGGCCGCATGCCGTGGCGCTGGGGGGCATCCCGCTTGCATCGGGGATGGCGGCGGTGGAACGCGGCCCGCTTGCGTGGGGGGCTCATGCCGGGTCTACATTGCCTAATCGGCTGTTTCTGGCGGGAACTTGAGGATATTGAAAACTTATTCACCAATAAAATTCAATATTCCACACTTTGTCACTGTGTTTTTTGTGCGCGGCAATGAAAAAGCCCGCCGGAACGGGCCGGCGGGCTGGATGAGTTGACAAGGATGGATTCAGGCGCGTACCTGGCCGTCGCCGAGCACGATCCACTTCTGGCTGGTCAGGCCGTGCAGGCCGACCGGGCCGCGGGCGTGGATCTTGTCGGTCGAGATGCCGATCTCGGCGCCCAAGCCGTACTCGAAGCCGTCGGCGAAGCGGCTGGAAGCGTTGACCATCACGCTGGCCGAATCCACTTCGCGCAGGAAGCGGCGGGCGGTGGTGTAGTTCTCGGTCACGATCACGTCGGTGTGGTGGCTGCCGTAGTGGTTGATGTGCTCGATCGCCTCGTCCACGCTGTCCAGCACCTTGATCGCCAGAATCGGCGCGGCGTATTCGGTGAACCAGTCGTCCTCGGTCGCGGCGGCCACGCGGTCGGCGCCGACGATGGCGCGGGTCGTCTCGCAGCCGCGCAGCTCCACTCCTTTTTGCAGGTAGATCGCGCAGATCGGCGGCAGGAACTCGGCGGCCACCTCGCGGTTGACCAGCAGGGTTTCCATCGTGTTGCAGGTGCCGTAGCGCTGGGTCTTGGCGTTGTCGCAGATCGGCAGCGCCTTGGCCAGGTCGGCGTCGACGTCGATATAGGTGTGGCAGTTGCCGTCCAGGTGCTTGATGACCGGCACGCGCGCCTCGGCGCTGATGCGGGCGATCAGGCCCTTGCCGCCGCGCGGCACGATCACGTCGACGTATTCCGGCATGGTGATCAGCTCGCCCACCGCGGCGCGGTCGGTGGTGTCGATCACCTGCACGCCGGTGGCCGGCAGGCCGGCCTTTTCCAGCCCTTCGTGCACGCAGCGGGCGATGGCGCGGTTGCTGCGGATGGCTTCGCTGCCGCCGCGCAGGATGGTGGCGTTGCCGGCCTTCAGGCACAGGCCGGCGGCGTCGGCGGTCACGTTGGGGCGGGCCTCGTAGACGATGCCAATCACACCCAGCGGCACGCGCATCTTGCCGAGCTGGATGCCGGACGGACGGTAGGCGAACTCGCCCATTTCGCCGACCGGGTCGGGCAGGGCGGCGATCTGGCGCAGCCCTTCGGCCATGCTGGCGACGGTCTTGTCGGTGAGGGTCAGGCGGTCGACCATGGCCGGGGCGAGGCCGGCGGCCACGGCGGCGGCGATGTCCTCGGCGTTGGCGGCGAGCAGGGCGGCGCTGTCGCGTTCGATCGCGTCGGCGATCGCATGCAGCGCGGTGTTCTTGGCGTTGGTGTCGGCGCGGGCCATCAGGCGGCTGGCGGCGCGGGCGGCGCGGCCGACGTCCTGCATATAGTGCTTGATATCCATGCTGGGCATTCCGTCATGCGGGGGCGAATGACAGGATAGTATCACCGGCCCCGGCGCTTGGCAGCGCCGCCGCCTCGCGCGGCCCTACAGCATCGGCAACACCAGCAGCGCGCCCAGCAAGGCCCACACCAGCGCGCCCATCGAGAACACCGTGTAGGCCAGCGACAGGGTCTGCACCGAGTCGTCGTGCTCGAACAGCGCGTCCAGCCCGTGGTAGATCAGCCCGCCCGCCGCCAGGAGGCCCGCCAGCGCCACCGCCACATTGAGCAGCGGATTGGGCACGAACAGGCCGACGGCCGACAGCCAGATCGGCACCGGCGCGATCGCGGCCAGTCGGTAGCAGTCGGCGTAGGCGGGGCGGGCATCGACATGGACGGCCAGGCGGATGAAGGCCGCCATCACGTGCACGCACAGCCAGCTCAGCAGCAGAAAGACCGAGGCGACATACAGCCAGCGCGTGAACGGCACGTCGGCCGCGTACACCGCGCCGTGCCAGCGGGCCGCGTAGAGCACCATGGCGGCGGCGAACAGCGACGGGGGCAGCACGATCTTGGCGAAGATCGCGCCGATGGACGGATGGGTGCGGGACAGGGCGTTCCAGCCCTGCTGCGACGACCAGATCATCTGTACCGGGGTGAGCAGGCTCATGACGGCTTTCCTTGCAGGCTGGGTGGGCCCCGACGGGAGCCGCCTGCTTGTTGGATACCGCCACGCCGTGGCGGATTCAATATCCGGCCGCCGGGCGGTGACCTGCCCGGTGCGCGCGGCGTACTTCGGCCGGTGCCTCCGGCCGCCCCGCCGGCAGGCGTCAACCCGACCTGATTGCTGCTCGTGTCTCTCGTCACGACACCGGACGGCTGAAGAAAATCCATAAAACAGGGGACAAAACCGGGGGAAAGCAGGAAAAATAGCCGCTGTTTCCACAAGAGCGAGACTCCCGGTACATGACGACTCTGACGCTCGATGTCGCCCTGCAACATCTCGCCGAACCGCCGGCCGATCCGGTCCCCGCGCTGACCGGCCTGGTCGCGGCGCTGCGCCCGCGCAAGCGGGTCGATGGTGAAGAAGCCACCCGCAACCTGCTGGCCCTCTGCCACCTGCTCAACTCCCGTGCCGACCTGCGCGCCGCGCTGCGCCGGGCCTTGCGCCGGCTGCTGGAGGAACGCAAGGCGGTGTCGCTGTATGTGGACGCCGGCGTGTTTCCCGGCACCGGTTTCTTTACCGAGAGTGCGCGGCGCCTGTCGCGCACCCTGCTGCCGGACGTGCCGAATCCCGCCTACCTGAAGGACGTGGTCGGCATGGTGTTCCACCAGCCCGGCGACGCCGGCTGGATCGGTTTGGTCGACGATCAAGTCTGGCTGGACCTGCTGACCGCCCTGCACCTGGACGAAGACGACGCCGAGGCACCGGCCGGCGCCAATGCGCTGGGACAGGTGCTGGAAGCGCTGCGGGTGGTGTCCTACCGCATCTCGGCCATCGGGCTCGAGCCGGAACTGGTGCGGATCGAACCGAATATCGAGGAATTCGAGTCGCCGTTTCTGGCGCAGAACGTCGAGCTGGTGGCCTATCTCGACCGCTGCGTGGCCGAGCCTGCGGCCGCCGGGGCCGCGGCGGCCGATTACCGTCACGTGCTGGTGCTGCTCGACCAGTGCCGCGCGATCGTCGAGCGCATCCGCGGCCGCGCCGGGCGCGAGGGCACCAGCCTGTCGCTGACCTTCCACCTGCGCCGGCTCGGGCAGTTGCTCGACCGGGCCGAGATGCTGCTCGGCATGGTGCAGGATTTGCGCGGCCAGCCTTCGCCGTATCCGGCCGCGCCCCGCATCGTCGCGCTGTGGAAAACCGTGGTGCGGGCCGAGTGCCGCAAGAACGACCTGCGCCACTACTGGCGCCAGAACGTCGAGCTGATGGCGCGGCGGGTGACCGAAAACGCCAGCCGCACCGGCGAGCACTACATCACCGAAACCCGCGGCGAGTATTTCT
This sequence comes from Chromobacteriaceae bacterium, assembly GCA_030151505.1. Taxonomy (GTDB): domain Bacteria; phylum Pseudomonadota; class Gammaproteobacteria; order Burkholderiales; family Aquaspirillaceae; genus JASLDQ01. The sequence continues at coordinate 725 of JASLDQ010000365.1, read as the reverse complement.
CGCTGCTGCGCTCGGCCGCGCTGGGCGGCTTCATCATCGCCTTCATGGCGCTCATCAAGCTCGAAGTCGCCAAGGCGCACCTGCCGCCCCTGACCGAAGCGTTGCTGTTCTGCCTCAACTACGGTCTGGGCTTCGTGCTGATCCACATCCTGCACGGCACGGTGGCGACCAAGCAGCCGGCGATGACCGCCAACACCATCGCCGCCACCCTGAGCGAGGGGCAGGGCAAGCTGCGCGACATGCGCAAGCTGGCCGGGCTGGTGGCGCGGCTGTTCCGCAGCCAGATCGCTGCCATCATCGGCAACGTGGCAGTCGCGGTGCCGGTGGCGATGCTGATCGGCATGACCTTCCACACCGTTGCCGGCCAGCACCTGATCAGCACCGACAAGGCCGCGCACCTGCTGGCCGACGTCGATCCGCTGCATTCGGGCGCGCTGTTCTACGCCGCGGTGGCCGGCGTCTGCCTGTTCCTGTCGAGCCTGGTGGCCGGTTTCTACGACAACGCCGCCGCCTACAACCGCATTCCCGAGCGGCTGCTGCAGCTCAAATGGCCGCGCCGCCTGTTCGGCGATTCGTGCATGTACCGGGTGGCGGAATACGTGCGCAACAACCTGGGCGCGCTGGCCGGCAACCTGTCGTTCGGCTTCATGCTCGGCGGGGTGACCGCTTTCGGCGTGCTGTTCGGCCTGCCGGTCGACATCCGCCACATCGCCTTCTCGTCGGCC
>JASLDQ010000323.1 GCA_030151505.1 Chromobacteriaceae bacterium | reverse complement strand
CCGGCCGAAATCGCGGTTGGCCAGCAGCGGCAGATGGTCGCGGGCGACGGTGAGCGCCAGGTCGCGCAGCGGGTCAGCCGGGCGGGCTGCCAGCTGCAGCGCCAGCGACTCGGCCAGATTGCGGGCGCCGACCCCGGCCGGCTCGAACTGCTGCAAGAGGCGCAGCCCGACCTGCAGCTCGTCCTCTCCCACGTCCAGCTCGGCGGCAAGGTGGGCCAGCAGCTCGTCCGGCGGCGTGGTCAGATAACCGTCGTCGTTCAGCTCCTCGATCAGGAAGGCCACCAGCGCGCGATCCTCGACCGGCAACTGCAGCTCGGCCAGCTGGCCGAGCAGGTGCTCGCGCAAGGTCGGTGTGCGGCTGAGGTTGGCATGCGGGTCGAAGTCGTCCTCGTCGCTGGCGTCGCGGCTGGCGGCGGCCGACCAGTCGTTGACCAGGTCGAGGTCGCGCTCGGATTCGTCGCGCTCGCGTTCCCGCTCCGTGCCGGCGCCGTCGGCCTGGCTGGCGTTGTCGGGTGTGGTGGCCGGCGCATCGTCCTGCTGACTGTCGTCGCGGCCTTCTCCATCCTCGCTCCCGCCTTCGTCGCGCTCCAGCATCGGGTTGTCGTGCAGGAACTGCTCGACTTCCTGCTGGAGATCGAGCGTGGAGAGTTGCAGCAAGCGGATGGATTGCTGCAGTTGCGGGGTCAGCGTCAGCTGCTGCCCCAGTTTGAGCTGAAGACTCTGTTTCATGCAGCGAGCTTACAGGTGGAAGTGCTCGCCAAGATAGACCCGGCGCACATTTTCATCCTCCACCAGCGCTTGCGGAATGCCGGCGGCCAGCACCGAGCCGGCGTTGATGATGTAGGCCCGGTCGCAGATGCGCAGGGTCTCGCGCACATTGTGGTCGGTGATCAGCACGCCGATCCCGCGTTCCTTCAGGTAGGCAATGATTTTCTGGATGTCGATCACCGCGATCGGGTCGACCCCGGCGAACGGTTCGTCCAGCAGGATGAAGCGCGGCTTGGTCGCCAGCACGCGGGCGATTTCCACCCGGCGCCGTTCGCCGCCCGACAGCGACATCGCCGCGTTTTCGCGCAGGTGGCCGATGTTGAGGTCGTCCAGCAGCAGGGACAGTTCGTGCTCGGCCGCCTCGCCCTTGAGTCCGTGCAGCTGCAGGATGGCGAGGATGTTTTCCTCCACCGTCATCTTGCGGAAGATCGAGGCTTCCTGCGGCAGATAGCCGAGCCCGAGCTGGGCGCGGCTGTGGATGGCCATGTGGCTGATGTTCTGCCCGTCGATCCAGATCTGGCCGGCGTCCGCCGCGATCAGGCCGACGATCATATAGAAGCTGGTGGTCTTGCCGGCGCCGTTGGGGCCGAGCAGGCCGACCACTTCGCCGCTGGCAATCTCGAGCGACACGTCCTGAACCACCGTGCGCTTCTTGAAGCGTTTCTGCAGGTGCTGGACTTTGAGGGTGCTGGCGGTCGTCATGGTTCGGTCTTGGTCTTGGGCTGGATCACCACGGTCACGCGGCCCTTGCCCTCGGCGGCGGGCTGGCCGTTGGGCGCAGTGCGCGCGCCGCTGACCTGAAACTGCTCGGTGGTGGCGTCGTAGGTGATGAAGTTGCCGGTGACGAGATCGCCGCCGCGCTTGATCCGGCCATTGTCGTAAATTTTCACCAGCGACTTGGCGCTGTCGTACTCGATGCGGTTGCCCTGGCCATCCACCCACTGCTCGGGTTCGTTGGGTTTGGGGTCGAGCTTCTGGCGGAAGGTCGCGGGCGTGCCGGTGGCGGTGGCGAACTGGTTGCCGGCCTTGTCCTGGGTCACGACCAGACGGGCGGCGGTCAGGTGCTGGGTGCCCTGCACCAGAATGACGTTGCCTTCGTATACGGTGACGTTCTTGATCTGGTCGAGGCTGGCGCGGTCGGCCTCGATGGTGATCGGCTTGGTGCGGTCGGCCTTTTCGGCCAGCGCCGGCAGGGCCGCGGCCGCCATCAGGGCGGCGGCGCCCAAGCGCAGCAATCTATCGTTCATGGGTCATCCTTACCCGCGAGTGAAGCTTGAGTTGCTTCGTGTTGTCGTTGTAATCGAATCCGGTGGCCCGCACCACGGTCTTGCCTTCCTGGAACAGCGAATCGGCCGGCGAGCTGGCCAGATGCTTGTCGGTGTCCACCGTCAACCGGGTGGTGTCCAGCGTGGCGACATCGGGCCGGGTCGGGGTGGGCTGGCGGGTGAGGCGGGTCTTGTCGTCAAACCAGGCGAGCTTGCTGTCGGTGTTGTAGCGGGCGGTTTTGGCGACGATGTCGCCGCTGGGCCTGCCGGCGTCGAACAGCTCGAAGCGTGCGTCGCGGAAATGCAGCTCCTTGCTGTCCGGGAACTGCCACATGTCCTTGCCGATCACGCGCTGCTAGAGCTTGCCGTCGGTGTCGAACACCGTGCCGGTGTAGTCGCTGACGCGATATTCGACCGTGTCGGTGTGCTTGGGCTGGTTGCCGATCGGCAGCAAGGCGATCAGGTAGTCCAGCCAGAAGGTCAGGAGCGCGAGCAGGGCGGCCAGAATCACCGGGAAGAGGCGCGGCGCGTTTCGGGTGTGCATGGCTCAGTCCTGCAGGTACGGGGCCAGCGCCGCGTCCAGCGTTCCCTGCGCCTGCATGATCAGTTCGCACAGCTCGCGCACCGCACCCTGGCCGCCGGCGCGGCCGGTCACGTAGTGGGCGTGGCTGCGGACCACGTTGGGCGCATCCGGCACCGCCGCCGCGAAGCCGACCTGGCGCATCACCGGCAGGTCGATCACGTCGTCGCCGATGTAGGCGCATTGCGCCGGCGTCAGCCCGGTTTTCTGCAGCAGTTCCTGGTAGGCGCCGGTCTTGGATTCGTGGCCGAGGTAGAGGTGGTCGATGCCCAGCCCGCGGGCGCGATGTTCGGTACAGGGGGCGGCGCGGCCGGTGATGATGGCGAGCTGGACGCCGGTCTTCTGCAGCATCTTCAGGCCGTGGCCGTCCAGCGTGTTGAAAGCCTTGAGTTCTTCGCCGGCGGCGGTGATGAAGATGCGGCCGTCGGTCAGGACGCCGTCGACATCCATGATCAGCAGCTTGGTGGCCTGGGCCAGGCGGTGGACATTTTGCATGGTGAATCCGGTTGGAGCCGCCGGAATCCGTCCGGCGGGCGGGGTGGACGTTGCGCCTTACAGGACGCCGGCACGCAAGAGGTCGTGCATGTTGAGCGCGCCGGCCAGCTTGCCGGCGGCGTCGACCACCAAGAGGCCGTTGATCTTGTGTGCCTCCATCAGCTTGACCGCCTCGGCGGCCAGCCGGTCGGCGCCGATGCGGCGCGGAGCGGGGTGCATCACGTCGGCGATGCGGGTGCTGTTGAGGCTGAGGTCGCCCCGGTCGAGCAGGCGGCGCAGATCGCCGTCGGTGAAGATGCCGGCGAGCGTGCCGTCGGCTTCGACGACGGCGGTCATGCCGAGGCCCTTGCGGCTGATTTCCAGCAGCGCGTCCTTCAGGCTGGTGTCGATGCCGACCTGCGGCAGTTCGTCGCCGCTGTGCATCACATCTGCCACTCGCACCAGCAGGCGCCGGCCCAGGCTGCCGCCCGGGTGCGACAGCGCGAAATCCTCGGCCCGGAACTGGTGGGCGTCCAGCAGGGTGACTGCCAGCGCGTCGCCGAGCGCCAGCGCGGCGGTGGTGCTGGCGGTGGGAGCGAGGTTGAGCGGGCAGGCCTCGCGCTCGACCGCCGCGTCCAGATGCACGTCGGCTTCGCGCGCCAGCGTCGAGTCCGGCCGGCCGGTCATCGCGATCAGCACGATGTTCTTGCGCCGGATCGCCGGCAGCAGCGCCACGATTT
>JASLDQ010000282.1 GCA_030151505.1 Chromobacteriaceae bacterium | reverse complement strand
TCATCAGGGTATTGCGCAGGTCGAACCTGGCCGTGCCGTTGACGAGCCGGTCGCCCTCGAAATCGATCGCCAGCGTCGCTCCGCCCTCGCCGGCCGGTACCTTTTGCATCCAACCCAGATAGCGTTGCCACGGCGCGAACTTGGCGCCCCCGACCTCCAGCGACAGCGAGCCCTTCCAGTCCCGCCAGCGCTTGATGTCGCTGCCACGCCACTTGAGCTGCAGGCTGAAACGGTCAAACCAGTCGGCCGGCGGCGTGGCGGACAGTTCGAGGGTATGGCCAAACAGGCCGTGCTTGAGGTTCAGCTGGCCGTGGGACAGGTCGAGTGCCGCCACGCCGGCGTAGTCGTCGCGCCAGCGGATCGCGGCGTCAGTGATGCTGATTTCGTCCTGCCGCAACAGCCAGTTGAACAGCCGGCCATCCGATTCGCCGTCCTGCACCTCGATGCCATTGACAAAAAACCGGGCCGACGCGTCGCGCAACAGGTCGAGCGAGGGCGCCTTGATCGCCAACAGGGCGAAGCGGGGTTCGGCATGCCACAGGCTGGACCAAGCCGGCTGCGCGATGATGGAGGACAGCGACAGATCGCGTCCGGACGCGGGATTGACGACGCGGACGTTCCGCAGCTCGAACGACACCCGCCAGCCCTCGATGTCGCCGCGCAAATCGCCGATGCGGACGACATGGCCGGTCGCGGTCGCCAGCTCCTGTTCCAGCCGGGGCTTCAGGTCGGCAAGGTTGGGCAGCAGCCAGAAACGGGCAGCGGCCAGCCCCAGCGCGATCAGCGCCAGCAGGACGATCAGGCCGCCAAGCCCCCACCTCACCACTCGTTTGAGGGTGGCGATGACGGGCCATGACGATTTGCTGGGAGGGGGGGTATTCAACGGCGGCAAGCAGGTAGAATGGGCAAAAATCTGCCCGAAAATCGGTCCCGCCATTATGCCAGCAAACCTTCCCGCCATTGCACTGGAACACAGCCATTACCTCACCCGCATCCTGTCGGCCGATCCGGCGCTGGCGGCCGAGCTGGAACAACGGCTCGAACTGCCCTTCGACCGCGCCGAGATGGACGCCGCCTTCGCCGCCCGGCCGCACGAGGACGAAGCGGCGTTGAAGGCCACGCTGCGCAAGATTCGCCAGGCGGTGATGGCAAGACTGATCACGCGGGACTTGTCCGGCCGCGCGACGCTGGACGAGGTGCTGGGCACCATCAGCGAGTTCGCCGAATTTGCGGTCCAGACCGCGCTGGCCGCGCTGTTGCCGGGCATGGCGGCCTACGGCGAGCCGATCGGGGCGGACAGCGGCGAGCGGCAGGAACTCACCGTCATCGGCATGGGCAAACTCGGCGGCGGCGAGCTCAACGTCAGCTCCGACATCGACCTGATCTTCATCTATTCCGAGGGCGGTGAGACCAGCGGCCCGAAGAAGATCAGCAACCACGAATACTTCACCCTGCTCGGCAAGAAACTGATCCAGGCCATCGACGAGGCGACCCAGGACGGTTTCGTGTTCCGCGTCGACATGCGCCTGCGTCCCTACGGCGACGGCGGCCCGCTGGTGATGAGCGCGGCGGCGCTGGAAAACTATCTGCTGACCCAGGGGCGCGAGTGGGAACGCTACGCCTGGATCAAGGCCAAGGTGCTGACCGGCGACCAGTCGATCATGTCCGACCTCGCCCGCCCCTTCGTCTACCGCAAGTATCTCGACTACAACGCCTACGGCGCGATGCGCGAGCTGTACAAGCAGATCCAGCGCGAAGTGGCGCGGCGCGATCTGGCCGACAACATCAAGCTCGGCCCCGGCGGCATCCGCGAGGTGGAGTTCATCGCGCAGGTGTTCCAGCTGATCCGCGGTGGGCGGGAAAAGGCGCTGCAGGTGCGGCCGACCCGGCAGGCGCTGGCGCTGCTGGGGCAGATGCGCCTGCTCGAACCCGATACCGTGACCGAACTCTTGAACGCCTACGCCTTCCTGCGCGATCTGGAGCACCGGCTGCAGTATCTGGACGACCAGCAGACCCAGACCCTGCCCACCAGTCCCGACACCCAGGCCCGCATCGCCCGCAGCATGCATTTTGCCGACTGGGACAGCTTCGCCGCCCAGCTCGCCCGTGTGCGCGCCACCGTCCATCGCCATTTCGAACAGGTGTTTTTCCTGCCGACCGACGAGCACGCCGCCCACCCGCTGGCGGTGCTGTGGCAGGACATCGACCAGCCCGACGCCGTCGGCCAGCTGGCCGGGCTGGGCTACCAGAACGCCGCCGAAGTCGACCGCAATCTGGCGGCGCTGCGCCAGAGCCAGCGCTACCGCCAGCTGCCGGACAAGAACAAGAAACGCTTCGACGCGCTGATGCCGGCGCTGATCGAGGTTGCCGCCGGCTTCGCCAACCCGGACGAAACGCTGCTGCGCATCCTCGGCCTGATGGAAGCGATCAGCCGGCGATCGTCCTATCTGGCGCTGCTGAGCGAATACCCGCAAACGCTCAAGCGGCTGGCCTCGCTGTACTCCTCGAGCTCGTGGGTATCGAACTACCTGACCCGCCACCCCATCCTGCTGGACGAGCTGCTCGACGCCCGCGTGCTCTATGCCGAGCCGGACTGGAAGGGACTGGCCGCCGCGCTGGAGGCGCAGCTGGACGAGTGCGGTAGCGACGTCGAGGCCAAGATGGACGTGCTGCGCCACTTCCAGCACGCCCAGCAGTTCCGGCTGGCGGTGCAGGATCTCGGCGGAATGTGGACGCTGGAAGCACTGTCCGACCAGATTTCGCTCTTGGCCGACACCGTGCTGGCCGCCTGCCTGCGCCATGCCTGGCAGGACATCGCCCGCCGCCACACCGCCACGCCGCGCTTCGCGGTGATCGGCTACGGCAAGCTGGGCGGCAAGGAGCTGGGTTATGCGTCCGATCTGGACATCATCTTCCTTTACGACGACCCGCACCCGGACGCGGCCGACTTCTACGCCCGGCTGGTGCGCAAGCTCTCGACCTGGCTGACCAGCGCCACCCCGGCCGGCATTCTCTACGACATCGACCTGCGCCTGCGCCCGGACGGCGCGTCCGGCCTGCTGGTCAGCACGGTGGAGGCCTTCCGCAACTACCAGCTCAACAAGGCGTGGCTGTGGGAGCACCAGGCGTTGACCCGCGCGCGCTTCGTCGCCGGCGACAGCGCGGTGGGCGACGCCTTCGAGAAGATCCGCGACGAGGTGCTGACCCTGCCGCGCGACCGCGCCACCCTGCGCGAGGAAGTGCTGGCGATGCGCGCGCGCATGCGCGAAAGCCACCCGGCCAGCGACGACCAGATCAAGCACGCCGAGGGCGGCATCATCGATCTGGAGTTCATCGTCCAGTACCTGGTGCTGGCCCACGCCCACTACTTCCCCGAACTGACCGGCAATATCGGCAATATCGCGCTCCTGGGACTGGCGGCCAATGCCGACCTGATCGACCGCGAACACGCCGCCGCCTGCCAGTCGGCCTACCGCCACTTCCGCCGCCTCCAGCACGCGCTGCGGCTGGACGAGAAATCCCGCGTCGAGCCGGATGCGGCCCTGCTGGCGCACTACGCCAGCGTCAAAACGCTGTGGCGCGAGGTATTCGGCTGACTCCCGCCGCATCCTCGCACCGGAACCGATGCCCGGCCCGCAACGCCGGCCCGGGCCGGAGCCATGCGGGTTGCCGCCCGGCGCGTGGCCCCGCCACTGGGCGCGCGCGCCGGATCGTGAACAGGCTCCGCTAGCCATGCCCGCCGCCTCCCCCTGGTTCCTCTACCTGCTCGAATGCCGTGGCGGCAGCGTCTACACCGGCATCAGCACCGACGTGGAGCGTCGCTACGCCGAGCATCTGGCCGGCCGCGGCGCACGCTACACCCGCGCGTGGCCGCCGCAGGCGCTACTGGCGAGCATCGCCTTTCCGGACCGCGCCAGCGCCTCGCGGGCGGAATACCGGGTCAAGCAATGGCCGGCCACACAAAAGCGCCGTTTCGCCTTCGATGCGGTCGCCCACGCGGCACTGGTGTCAGCCTGCACCGAAGCGCCGCCCCAGGGCGGCGAGCTGGGCGACGGCCCGCTCGTCGAAATCGAAGCCGGCATTGAGGCGCAGGCAGTGGCCGAAACGGCCGCCGGCGGAAAAGATCGCGCCGGGCACGTAGCTGACGCCGTCGGCCACGGCGGCTGAATACGCTCCCAGCGTGTCGCGGTCCTCGGGCAACTCCACCCACAGAAAATAGCCGCCGGCCGGATGCGAAACCCGGGTGCCGGGCGGAAAGTGCCGCAACACCAGTTCGGCCAGCCTCGACAACTGTCCCGCCAGCCGGCGGCGCAACTGGCGCAGCCGATGGTCCGGCTTTTCCTGTCGCAGGTAGTCCGCCACCGCCAGTTGATTGGGAATGGGGGTGGACAGGCTGCCCATCAGCTTCTGCAAGCGCACCGCCTGATAAAAGCGCCCGGCCGCCAGCCAGCCGATGCGCGGCCCCGGCGAGAACGCCTTGGAGAAGGTCGAGCAGTACAGCACCAGCCCGCTCCGGTCGTAATGCTTGAGCGGCCGGCACGGCTGATCGGCAAATGCCAGCTCGTGATAGGCGTCGTCCTCGATCAGCGGCAGCTGGTGCCGCTCCAGCAGCGCCATCAGTGCGATCTTGTCAGCATCGTTCATCGAGAAGCCAAGTGGGTTCTGCAGCGACGGCATCAGGAGGCAGGCCGCGACCTTGTGCTGCACCACTGCGGCCTCCAGCTCGGCCAGGTCGATGCCGCGCAGCGGGTCGGTGCGGATTTCCAGCGCCTTCATCCCGTTGTTCTCGATGGCGTGCAAGAGGCCGTAGAAAGTCGGCGATTCCACCGCGATCACGTCGCCCGGCTTGGCCACCGCGCGCAGGGCCAGATTGAGCCCCTCCATCGCGCCGCAGGTAATCACCAGTTCGTTCCAGTCCAGCATCACCCCCTGCCCCACCGCCCGCCGGGCGATCTGGCGGCGCAGTTCATCGTTGCCGGGCGGCAGGTCGCGCAGCCCGCGGTCGGGAGTGAAGCGGCGGGTAGCCTGGCGCAGGTAGTAGTTGACCCGGTCGAAGTCGAGCCAGGCCGGGTCGATGAAGGGCGAGCCGAACGGGGTGATGGCCGGGTCGCGCAGCGCGTCGAACAGGCGCAGCGCCAGCGAGCCGACCTCGACCGCGGCCGGCAGCGGAGCCGAACGCGACGGCGCCGGTGTCTCGCGGGCGCGAACGAAATAGCCGCGGCGCGGTTCGGCCGTGATCAGCCCGGCGGCCTCCAGCTCGATCACCGCCTGCTTGGCCGTGCTCATGCTGACGGCGTGAACCCGGCACAGCTCGCGGATCGATGGCAGCCGTTCCCCCGGCTTCATCGTGCCGGCCAGGATGGAAGCCTTGAGCGTCTGGGCGAGCTGGCGGTATTTGGGGGCAACGGTCATGAAAACGGCACTCGGGTAGATGGCATCTTCGACATCATATCTGTGTACACAATAAATGGATAAACCTGTGCATGTTCATGCACAGATGCGCGCCGTAAGCTCCGTCGATCAATTTCGGAGGAGTTCGTCATGGCGAACGCACAAGTCATCCGCTGGGCCAAGGCCAAGACCGGCCCCGGCGGCAAGGTTTACCCGCGCCTGACCAGCGGGCGCTTCAATACCATCCGCGTGGCCTGCGTGGTGCTGACCCAGCTGGTGTTCTTCGGCCTGCCATGGCTGGAATGGGGGCCGCGCCAGGCGGTGCTATTCGACATGGTCGAGCAGCGCATCTATCTGTTCGGGCTGGTGCTGCTGCCACAGGATCTGGTCTATCTGGCCGCGCTCCTGATCGCCTGCGCGCTGGGGCTGTTCGCGTGGACCACGCTGGCGGGCCGCTTGTGGTGCGGCAATGCCTGTCCACAGACGGTCTACAGCGAAATCATGCTGTGGATCGAACGCTGGGTGGAGGGCGACCGGCTGGCGCGGATGAAGCTCGACGCCGGGCCGATGACCGCGCGCAAGCTCGGGCTCAAGCTCGCCAAGCACGGGCTGATGATCGCGTTCTCGCTGTGGGTGGGGTTCACCTTCGTGGCCTATTTCACTCCGCTGCGTCCGATGCTGGCCGCCGGTTCGCTGGCCGAGTTCGGCTACTGGACGATGGCCTGGCTCTTGATGTACGCAGCCTTTACCTATGTGCTGGCCGGGCTCGCGCGCGAGAAGGTCTGCCAGCACATGTGTCCCTACGCCCGCTTCCAGGGCGTGATGTTCGACCCCGATACCCTGATCGTGTCCTACGA
>JASLDQ010000262.1 GCA_030151505.1 Chromobacteriaceae bacterium | reverse complement strand
GCTGGGCTGGCCTTTGCTGGCGCAGGCCACGGCTACCGAGTGGTGGCGGTTACTGGTGCTCGGCGTGGTGTTCACCGCGCTGGCGCACGGCCTGTTCATCGCGAGCCTGCGCAGCGTGCCGGCGCGGCTGGCGGCGGTGGTGGCGGCGCTGGAGCCGGTCTACGGCATCGTGTTCGCGTGGCTCTTGTTTGCCGAATGGCCCGACGCCCGCACGCTACTGGGGGGCGCGGTGATTCTGGCTGCCACGACCTGGGCGTCGCTCAGAAAGGGGTGATGGCCCCGCCGCCTGCTGTGCGGCGGAGCGGGTTTCGGGCGCGATGCTGCCCGTGTCGACCCCCGCCACGTCTGGCAGCCGGCATCGGCGCCGTTCCGGCCGCTCCTGTTTGTCCGCTTATCCATGGTGTAGCACTGCTTGTTGCTCGTTGCCTGGCGTTTCTCCGACGTCCCGCGCGGCAGGCCGCCGGGGAGGCAACGGCGGTCAGATATGTCGCCGCAGCAGGACCAGCAAGGCACCGTCACCGCCGTCGCGCGGCGGGGCGGCGCAATAGGCCAGCACGTCGGGGTGGCGGGCAAGCTGGGCGCGCACCATCGGGCGCAGCACCGGCGCGCCGGCGGCCGAACCATAACCTTGGCCGTGGATCACGCACACGCAACGCCAGCCCTTTTGCACCGACTGGTGCAGGAACAGCGCCAACCGCGTCTGTGCCTCGTCGCGGTCGTGGCCATGCAGGTCAAGCCGGCCGGCCAGCGGCCAGTGATGCTGGCGCAGTTTCTTCAAGGTGTCGCGCGGGGTGCCGTTGTCCAGCCACTCCGCGTCGGTCGCCTGTTCATCGAACCAGCTGGCGAAGATATTGGCGTCGGCCGGCATGAAAGGCGGGTCGCGGCGCTGCTGCGGGTTGGGCGATGGCCGGGCTGGCGTGAAATGTACGCGGCCGTCGGGCGGCAAGGGGATCACACCGCGCATCTGCTCGCGGAAAGTCGGCTCGGGCGGAGGAGGGGGCGCAACGACAAGCGGCGCCGGTCGTGGGACCAGCGCCGGCTTGATAGCTTTGAGCGCCGCCTTGAGCGGCTTGCCCATTACTTGTCCTGGCTCATCATTTGTCCAGGTAGCGTTCGGCGTCGAGCGCGGCCTGGCAGCCCGAAGCGGCGCTGGTGACGGCCTGGCGGTAGATGTGGTCCTGCACGTCGCCGGCGGCGAACACCCCCGGGATGCTGGTCTGGGTGGCGTTGCCCTCGCGACCGCCCTGGGTGATCAGGTAGCCGGTGGCGTCCATTTCCAGCTGGCCCTTGAAGATGTCGGTGTTGGGCTTGTGGCCGATGGCGATGAACACGCCGGTCAGGGCGAGGTCTTCGGTGCTGCCGTCGGCGGCGGACTTGATGCGCGCGCCGGTCACGCCGGTGGCGTCGCCCAGGACTTCGTCGAGCACGCTGTTGAGCTTGAGGCTGATCTTGCCGGCGGCGACCTTCTCCATCAGCTTGTCCACCATGATTTTTTCGGCGCGGAAGGTATCGCGACGGTGGATCAGGGTGACGTGGCTGGCGATGTTGGCGAGGTACAGGGCTTCTTCCACCGCGGTGTTGCCGCCGCCGACCACGGCCACGGCCTGGTTCTTGTAGAAAAATCCGTCGCAAGTGGCGCAGCCCGAGACACCGCGGCCCATGAAGGCTTCTTCGCTCTGCAGGCCGAGATATTGGGCCGAGGCGCCGGTAGCGATGATGAGTGCGTCGCAGGTGTATTCGCCGCTGTCGCCGATCAGGCGGAAGGGGCGCTCGGTGAGCTGGGTGGTGTGGATGTGGTCGAAGATCATCTCGGTGCCGAAACGTTCGGCATGCTGCTGGAAGCGCTGCATCAGTTCCGGACCCTGCACCCCCATGGCGTCCGCCGGCCAGTTGTCTACTTCCGTGGTCGTCATCAGCTGGCCGCCCTGGGCCAGGCCGGTGATCATGACCGGCTTGAGGTTGGCACGGGCGGCGTAGACGGCGGCGGTGTAGCCGGCGGGGCCGGAGCCGAGGATCAACAGGGGGCTGTGACGGGTAGTGCTCATGGTGTTCTTCCGTTGTTATTGCGGATCAGGCTGAAGCGGGATTTTATCAGTTTTGCGCAGGCTGCTTGCCCGTGACGAAACCAACCGGCTCAATCATGTACGCCGGCGGCCGATATACAGGAGTGGCTGCCTCGCGCAGCCGGAAAGGAGAGCCATCATGGATAGTATTTCCAGCGTCAACGCCAGTACCAACGTGCTCGATCAGTCGGACCTGCTCGCCATCCAGCGCAAGCAGCGCGAAAGCGCCGAAGACAAGAGCGTGCAATTGGGGCTGTCTACCGCGGATACACCCAGGCAAACCAAGACGGTCAACCCGTCGCACCTCGGCAACAATGTCGACGACCACGCCTGATTGGCGCTGACCGCGAGCCGAAACGTAACAGGCGAACCTTTTTACGAGGTTCGCCTGTTTTTTCGTGCGGGGGAAATTGGATTTTTTTACAGGTCCGATAGCGGCTGTGCATCTGGTGGATGTTTCCAGCGCGAATCGTCCACCGGGCAGAAGCGGTTGACCTCCTCCTTGTTCCGCGCGAAGAACAGCGCGGTGGCAGCAGAGAAAGCCGAGAACGCCCACGCCAGAAAGAAACTGACGGTATAGGCAGCAATGGGGCTGTTGAACAGGCGTGCACCGTGCAGGGTCATTTCCATCGGGTCGAACACGCAATAAAACGCGGTGGTCATGATGCCGCCCACCCAGAACGACGACCACAGGATGATGGCGGCTTTGTTGCGGCTGTTCATGGACGGTCTCCTGCAGTCTGGTCGACAGGTTTCAGACTAGCCGCAGCTGGGATGGTGTGCAAGACGGCGAGTTCCGGGCACGGTATCCGCCGGCATCAACTTTCCCGCTTGAGCAGATAACGGATGAAGGTGCGGGTGGGCAGGGGCAGGGCGGAGAAGCTCCGGGCCGCGAGCGTCAGCTCCCGCTCGGCCCAGCGCTCGGCAATGGCGACGGAGCAGGTGCCGCCGTGCATGCGGGCGTACCGCAGCGCGGCCGACTCGGGCAGCATGGCGATCCCGACCTCGCGCGCCACCAGAAGATGGAGGGTTTCGAAGCTGGCGGCCCGGACCCGCAACTTGACCGTCTTGCCGGCCAGCGCCGCGGTGTTCTCGATAAAGCGCTGGATGCCGCTGGTGGTCGCCAGCCCGACGAAAGGATAGTCCAGCGCGGCGGCGAAGGCGCATTGTTCGAGTCCGGCCAGCGGATGCCGCTCCGGTACCACCAGCACCAGCCGGTCGCGCTGTATCGGCAGCAACTCCAGCCCGGCTGCGCCGACATTGCCGTCGATCACGCCGATGTCCACTTCCTGCGCGGTAATGGCCCGGACGATGGCGGCGCTGGAATGTTCGATGATCTCGACGTTGACCCGGGGGTGGTCGGCCAGGAATTGTCCAACCGCCTCGGGCAGGCATTCGGTGGAAGCCACCGTGGTGGCATAGAGCCGGACCCGGGCCGACAGGCCGGAGGCAAACGCGCTCATGTTTTCCTGCAGCTTGTCCGCTTCGCCCAGCAGGCGGCGCGCATGGTCCAGCAGCGCCTCTCCGGCGGCGGTCAGGCTCACCCCATCATGTTCGCGAGCCAGCAAGGCTATGCCCACGCTGTCTTCCAGCTTGCGGATGCGCTGCGAAGCGGCCGACAGGGCCAGCGGCAGCCGGGCAGCGCCGGCGGTCAGGCTGCCTGACTCGGCCACCGCGACAAACAGGGCCAGATCGGTGAAGTCGTAACGGGGCAGGGGCATGGTTTCGTGATTGGCGAAGGATGAATGCGCAATTTCGGAATAGTCACCGGCGGGTCGCCACCGGATAATTCCTGCTGATTTCCACGCCAGTATTCCATCATGTCTCAAGCCACGCTAGCTGCTGCCGCCAAACAAGACTTCTCCATCGGGAAAGGCATTACCTTTGCCGTGCTGTCGGCCGCCGGTTTTTCCGCCAAGGCCATTTTCGTCAAGCTCGCCTACCAGTATCAGGTCGATGCCATCACCCTGCTCAATCTGCGGATGCTGTTCGCGCTGCCTTTCTTCGCCTTCATCGCGTGGTCGCCTTCCGGTCTCGCCATCGCGCGCCGTTTCGACCGCAAGACCTGGCTGTCGCTCACCACGCTGGGCTTGATGGGTTACTACCTGTCCAGCATTTTCGATTTCATCGGCCTGCAATACATCTCGTCGGCACTGGAGCGGCTAGTGCTGTTCCTGTACCCGACCTTCGTGCTGCTGATGTCGGCCATGTTCTTCGGCAAGAAGATCACCGGTCGGGCGCTGGTGGCGCTCCTGCTCTGCTATGGCGGTATTGGCCTTGCGGTGTCGCATGACCTGCAGCACGC
>JASLDQ010000253.1 GCA_030151505.1 Chromobacteriaceae bacterium | reverse complement strand
TCGGCAATGGCTTCCACGCCCGCCAGGCGCACGCCCTTTGCGGCCCAGTCGCGCGAGGAGCCCTGGCCGTAATCCGCACCCGCCACGATGATCAGCGGCTGCTTGCGGTCCATATAAGTCTCGATCGCTTCCCACATGCGCTTCACCGTGCCCTCCGGCTCGACGCGCGCCAGCGAACCGCGCTTCACCGTGCCGTCCGGGTTGCGCACCATCTCGTTCAGCAGGGTCGGGTTGGCGAAGGTCGCGCGTTGCGCCGTCAGGTGGTCACCGCGATGGGTGGCGTAGGAGTTATAGTCCTCCTCCGGCAGGCCCATCTTCGCCAGGTACTCGCCGGCGGCGCTGTTCGGCAGGATGGCGTTGGACGGCGACAGGTGGTCGGTGGTGATGTTGTCGCCCAGCACCGCCAGCGGCCGCATGCCGCGCAACGTGCGCTCGCCGGCCAGCGCGCCTTCCCAGTACGGCGGACGGCGGATGTAGGTGCTCTGCGGGCGCCAGTCATATAAGGGGCTGACCGCCTGGCGCGCGCCCCGGTTGCCGAACATCGGCGCATAGACATTGCGGAACTGCTCCGGCTTGACGGCTGCCGTGGCCACCGCGTCGATCTCCTCGTCGCTCGGCCAGATGTCCTTCAGGCGGATCTCCTTGCCGTTGGCGTCCACGCCCAGCACATCCTGCTCGATGTCGAAGCGGATGGTGCCGGCGATGGCGTAGGCCACCACCAGCGGCGGCGAGGCGAGGAAAGCCTGCTTGGCGTAGGGGTGGATGCGACCGTCGAAGTTGCGGTTGCCGGACAGCACGGCGGTGGCGTACAGGTCGCGGTCGATGATTTCCTGCTGGATTTTCGGGTCCAGCGCGCCGCTCATGCCGTTACAGGTGGTGCAGGCGAAGGCGACGATGCCGAAGCCGAGTTTTTCCAGCTCCGGCAGCAGGCCGGCTTCTTCCAGATAAAGCTGCACAGCCTTGGAGCCCGGTGCCAGCGAGGATTTTACCCAGGGCTTGCGGATCAGGCCCAGCTTGTTGGCGTTGCGCGCCAGCAGGCCGGCGGCGATCACGTTGCGCGGGTTGCTGGTGTTGGTGCAGCTGGTGATGGCGGCGATGATGACCGCGCCATCCGGCATCAGGCCTTGGGCCTGCTCGGCCTTGCCGGCTTCGAGCTTTGCTTCGTCGGCGATGCCGCGCTCGGCCAGGTCGGACACCGGCAAGCGCTTGTGCGGGTTGGACGGGCCGGCCATGTTGCGCACCACGCTGGACAAGTCGAACTTGAGCACGCGCTCGTATTCGGCCTTGACCAGATCGTCGGCCCACAGGCCGGTGGTCTTGGCGTAGGTTTCCACCAGCTTGACCTGCTCGTCTTCACGGCCAGTCAGCTTGAGGTAGTCGATGGTCTGCTGGTCGATGTAGAACATCGCGGCGGTGGCGCCGAACTCCGGAGTCATGTTGGAGATGGTCGCGCGGTCGCCGAGGGTCAGGGCCGAGGCGCCTTCACCGTAGAACTCGAGGTAGGCGCCGACCACCTTTTCCTTGCGCAGGAATTCGGTCAGGGCCAGTACCACGTCGGTGGCGGTGATGCCCGGCTGCGGCTTGCCGGTCAGCTCCACGCCGATGATGTCGGGCAGGCGCATCCAGGAGGCGCGGCCAAGCATCACGCTCTCGGCTTCCAGACCGCCCACGCCGATGGCGATCACGCCCAGCGCGTCGACGTGCGGGGTGTGGCTGTCGGTGCCGACACAGGTGTCTGGGAAGGCCACGCCGTCGCGGACCTGCACCACCGGCGACATCTTCTCCAGATTGATCTGGTGCATGATGCCGTTGCCCGGCGGGATCACATCGACGTTCTTGAACGCCTTCTTGGTCCAGTTGATGAAGTGGAAGCGGTCTTCGTTGCGGCGGTCTTCGATGGCACGGTTTTTTTCGAATGCCTCTGGATCGAAACCACCACATTCCACGGCCAGCGAGTGGTCGACGATCAGCTGGGTCGGCACCACCGGGTTGACCATGGCCGGGTCGCCGCCTTGGTCGGCGATGGCGTCGCGCAGGCCGGCCAGGTCGACCAGAGCGGTCTGGCCGAGGATGTCATGACAAACCACCCGTGCCGGGAACCACGGGAAGTCCAGCTCGCGCTTGCGCTCGATGAGCTGCTTCAGGGAGTCGGTCAGGGTCGCCGGCTCGCAGCGGCGCACGAGGTTTTCGGCCAGCACGCGCGAGGTGTACGGCAGCTTGTCGTAGGCGCCGGGCTGGATCGCATCGACCGCGGCGCGCGTGTCGAAGTAATCCAGCTGGGTGCCGAGCAGGGGTTTGCGGTTTGCAGTGTTCATGGCGTCCGGAAGAAAGAAAGTAATGATCAGGGAGGCGGGAAAAGGGGGACTGAGCGTGATGCTCAGTCCCCCTTGCCCAATCAGCGCTGTTCGATCGGGACGAACTTGAGATCTTCAGGGCCGAAGTAGTTGGCGCTCGGGCGGATGATCTTGCCGTCCTGGCGCTGTTCGATCACGTGGGCGGCCCAGCCGGTGGTGCGGGCAATGACGAACAGCGGGGTGAACATGGCGGTCGGCACGCCCATCATGTGGTAGCTGACCGCGCTGAACCAGTCGAGGTTCGGGAACATCTTCTTGATTTCCCACATCACCGATTCCAGGCGCTCGGCGATGTTGTACATCTTCAGGTCGCCGGCGTCGGTCGACAGCTCGTGCGCGACCTGCTTGATCACCTTGTTGCGCGGGTCGCTGATGGTGTAGACCGGATGGCCGAAACCGATCACGACTTCCTTGCGTTCGACACGCTCGCGGATATCGGCCTCGGCCTGGTCCGGCGTGTCGTAGCGCTTCTGGATTTCGAACGCGACTTCGTTGGCCCCGCCGTGCTTGGGGCCGCGCAGCGCGCCGATGCCGCCGGTGATGGCGCTGTACATGTCCGACCCGGTGCCGGCGATGACGCGGCTGGTGAAGGTCGAGGCGTTGAACTCGTGCTCGGCGTACAGGATCAGCGAGGTGTGCATCGCACGCACCCACAGGTCCGACGGGGTCTTGCCGTGCAAGAGGTGCAGGAAGTGTCCGCCAAT
>JASLDQ010000226.1 GCA_030151505.1 Chromobacteriaceae bacterium | reverse complement strand
GAGGTGCTGCTCGCCAATGCGGGCATACACGCCGAAGAACTTGGCCTCGACGCGCGGCATGGCACCCGCCTTGCGGGCCATGCGGTCGAGCAGCCAGAAGCCGGCGTTGTGGCGGGTGTCCTCGTATTCCGGGCCGGGGTTGCCCAGCCCGACGATCAATCGGATATCGGTCATGATGTCAGTCTGCACGACGGAGCGGACCCCGTCGGATTACGGTTGTTTCCAATAGAAAAACGGCCCGCTGCAAGGCAGCGAGCCGTCGATGAGGCAATCGTGAGAGCGATTAGCTCTTGGCGACAGCCAGATCGTTGCCGCGACGCAGCGAGTCGATTTCGACGCCTTCCGGCAGGACGATGTCGGACAGGTGAACCGATTCGCCGGCTTGCAGCTTGGCCAGATCCACGTCGAGGGCGGCCGGCAGCTTGCCCGGCAGCGCGCGCACGTTCACGCTCTTCAGCAGGTAGCCGATGATCTTGCCATTCAGCTTCACGGCCGGGGCGATGTCGGCGTTGATGAAACGCAGGGCGACCTTGGCCAGCACCGGGGTGTTGGCGTCGATGCGCTGGAAGTCAACGTGCAGGACCTGCGGCTTGAACGGGTGCAGTTGCGCGTCGCGCAGCAGAACCGATTCGGTCTGGCCGTCAACCACCAGGTTCAGCACGGCACCGTGGAAGGATTCATCCTTCAGCGCGTAGAAAATGGTGTTGTGGTCCAGGGTCAAGGCGGCGGCGTCCTTGTTGCCACCGTACACAACGGCCGGCACCTTGCCAGCGCGACGCAGGCGGCGGCTCGCACCCGTACCCTGATCAACGCGCTTTTCAGCAATCACTTCGATAGTCATAGAAATACTCCAGAGAGTCATGGGGGCAGTCACCGCGACCAGTCACTGCCAGGTTAAGGCGCCGCCAGTGGCGGTGCCGGAAAACAGCGCCTTGCGCGGCTTATTCCATGAAGAGGTAGGAAACCGACTCTTCGTTGTTGATGCGGCGCAGGGTTTCGGCGATCAGGCCGGCGATCGACACCACGCGGATCTTGCTGCATTCGCGCGCCTCGTCCGACAGCGGGATGGTGTCGGTGACGACGACCTGGTCGATTTCCGAGTTGCGGATGCGTTCGACCGCCTGGCCGGACAGCACCGGGTGGGTGGCATAGGCCAACACGCGGGCGGCGCCCTTTTCCTTCAGCGCCTGTGCGGCTTTGCACAGGGTATTGGCGGTGTCGATCATGTCGTCGACGATCAGGCAGGTGCGGCCGTTGATTTCACCGATGATGTTCATCACTTCGGCGACATTGGCCTTCGGGCGACGCTTGTCGATGATGGCGAGATCGGCGCCGAGCGCCTTGGCGGTGGCGCGGGCACGCACCACACCGCCGATGTCGGGGCTGACCACGGTCAGGTTCTCGAAATTCTGCGACTGGATGTCCTTCAGCAGCACCGGGGTGGCGTAGACGTTGTCGACCGGAATGTCGAAGAAGCCCTGGATCTGGTCGGCATGCAGGTCGACGGTCAGCACGCGGTTGACGCCGGCGCTGGTCAGCATGTTGGCCACCAGCTTGGCCGAGATCGGCACGCGGGCCGAACGCGGACGGCGGTCCTGGCGGGCGTAGCCGAAGTACGGGATGGCGGCGGTAATGCGACCGGCCGAGGCGCGCTTGAGCGCGTCGGCCATGGTCAGAATTTCCATCAGGTTGTCGTTGGTCGGCGCACAGGTGGACTGCAGCACGAAGACGTCGCGACCGCGGACGTTTTCCAGCAGCTCGATGGCCACTTCGCCATCGCTGAAGCGGCCGACATCGACGCGTCCCAGCGAAATATCGAGGTTTTTGACAACGCTTTGTGCGAGTTCCGGATTGGCGGTACCGGTAAACACCATCAAGCTATCGTAGGCGGCCATGTCGAGCTTTTCCCAGATAAAGAAAAAGCGTGTAAGTGAGTGATCAACTTACACGCTGTTTCGTTTGCATTAGCACTTTGAATTCTGGCTGGGGAGGTAGGGATCGAACCTACGAATGCCGGAATCAAAATCCGGTGCCTTACCACTTGGCGACTCCCCAGTAAACCTTTAGACAATCTCGAACAAAGGGTGATTCTGCAAGCCTTTGGCTACAAATCCACGACAATCATCCGACACTGCACGGAAAACTGTTTCTGCTTCCTGCTGCGTCGCACACTCGAGAAAAACACATCCACCCGAGCCTGTCATCAGCGCCGAACCGTACCGATTTAACTTCTTCAAACATTCGGCAACTTCGGGAAACATCTCGCAAACAACGCTTTGCATGTCGTTTTTGCGTTGCGTCGTTGAGAGGGTTCGCATTATGGAGAGGGGTGAATTCCGTGTCAAGCGCTCATGCGAAAAAATCTTCGCAGTCGGCACATGCACGCCCGGATCGAGCACGACATACCACACATCGGGAACATCGCACGGTGTCAGCTCCTCGCCCACGCCGGTGGCGAACGCGGCCTGGCCAAACACGAACACCGGCACATCGGCCCCGAGCTGGAGACCGAGATCCTGCAACTGCTGCCGGTCGAAGCCGGTTTGCCACAAGCGGTTGAGTGCCATCAGCACGGTGGCGGCGTCCGAGCTGCCGCCCCCCAGCCCGCCCCCCATGGGGATGCGTTTGTGCACGCGGATGGATGCGCCCAGCGCCGTACCGCTGGCGGCCTTGAGCAAGCGTGCAGCGCGCACGGTCAGGTCGGATTCGGGCTCGACGCCAGGAATGGGGTTCTCGTGCACGATCCGGCCATCATCGCGCACGGCCAGCTCGATGGTGTCGGCCAGATCGATGAAGCGGAACACGCTCTCGAGCAGGTGGTAGCCATCCGGTCGGCGGCCGGTGATGGCCAGGGTCAGGTTGAGCTTGGCCGGGGCGGGAAAAGACTGGAATTGCATGGATTCGGATCGGTTCTGGCTTAGCGCCAGGCGTGGATGGCCAGGCGGATTTCAAGACGGTCGTCGCGGATCAGCACCACGCGGCCGGGACGCGGACCGGAGTCGGTCGACTGGAAGTCGGCCAGCTTCACCGTCCAGCCCTGCTGGTGAAAGCCTTCGGCATTGCGTTCGACCGGCCCGGGAGCCGGCACGCCCGCCACCCAGTATCCAAGGTTGTCGAGCGGCAGGGGCCAGCCTAGCTCGGCTTCGGTCAGCGCCTCGGTATCCGGCGCGCAACGCGTGCGGCCGCGAGCCATCAGGCAAACGCCATCCTCGTCGCGCACCAGTTGGGCGACCGTCTGGCCGAGCGGCGTGTTGACGGCGACCTCATCACGCCCGTTGAGGCGGGTCCAGTCGAAATTGCTGTAATGCCCGCGCCCGTCGACCTTGACCGACAAGCGGCCGGAAATGGAAAAGTGGTCGAGCGCGGTCTCCAGCACCGGAACCGGCTGGGGGGGGGCCGACAGTTGGGCGCAGCCCGGCAACAGGAGAGCGGCCGCCAGCGCCAGCGGAAGCACGGAATATTTCACGGCAACAGCTTCAGGCGGCGCATGGTGTCGAGCAGCGGCGCGTTGTCGGGTTCGGCCGCACGGGCGTCCCGCAGCAGCTGGCCGGCTTCGTCGCGACGCCCCAGCTTCCACAGCACTTCGCCCAGATGCGCGGCGATTTCACCGTCTCGCTGCCCCTTGTAGGCCTTTTCCAGCCAGCCGCGGGCTTCTTCGTACCGTCCCAGGTGGTGCAGCACCCAGCCCATGCTGTCCTGAATCATCGGACTGTCCGGCTCGGCCGCCAGCGCCTTTTCGATCAGGCTCAGAGCTTCCTTGTGGCGGCCGCTGCGGTTGGTCAGGGTGTAGCCGAGCGCGTTGAGCACCTGCGCCTCGTCCGGCTTGAGCTTGAGCGCGCGGCGCAGATCGTATTCGGCCTGGTTGTACCGCCCCAGCTGCTCCGCCAGCATGCCCCGCTCGTACCACAGCCCGAGGCTGTCGGGGTAGCGCTTGAGAGCGGCGGACAGGATGGCGTAGGCACGCGACATCTGCTTGGCGTCCCGCGCCAGTTGCGCGCGCCACAGCTCGATCTGTGCCGGATCCTCCACCGTGTCGGTCAGCCGGCCCAGGCGCGCCAGCGCGACATCCAGCTGGCCACGCCGGGCTTCCAGTCCGGCCAGCCGCGCCTGCGCCTGCGGGTAGTGCTGGCCGGGACCGACCGCGCGATAGTGAATCTCGGCGCCGTCGAAATCCTTCTGCGCCTCGGCCAGCTGCCCCAGCGTCAGTTCGATGAACTCGCCGTCGCGGTAGCCGGCCTCGCGGGCGGCGGTCAGGTTCTGTTCCGCCAGCGGAAAATCCTTGCGCTGGAAGGCAAGAATCCCCAGCGCATAAAGCAGATCGGGCTGTTTCGGCATCTGCGCCGCCAGCCGGTTGAATTCGGCCAGGGCCTCGTCGTAGCGCTTGTCCGACACCAGAAGACGCGGATAGGCCAGCTTGAGGTCCATGCTGCCGTCGGGCCGCTCGGCGGCGGCGCGCTGGATGAACGGCAACGCCAGTTCCGGCGCCAGCTGGCGCAGGCGTTCCAGCCGCCAGAACACCGGTACCTCCCACTTCGGCGAGGTACGGGCCAGCTGAGAAATGGTCGTGTCGGCCACTTCCTGCTCACCGGCTTCGGTCGCGGCCGACGCCAGCGCGAAGCCGGCTTCCGGCACGCGAGGGAAGCGGTCAGCCAAGTCACGCACGGCCAGATAGTTGGCCATCTTGTCCTGCTGGCGCGGCGCCAGTGCCGCCAGTTGCAGGAAAAGCTGCGGCGCGGCTGCCGGCTTGTCGGCCAGCAGCGCGTCGATCAGCTGGCGGGCATCGCTGAAATGACCGCTGCGCGCCAGCGCCAGCGCCAGTTGCTGCCGGGCGGCGGCAGAATCCGGATCGATGGCGCTCCACAGGGACAGGGCACTGATCGCACCGTCGAGGTTGCCGGCGGCCAGCGCCATTTCGGCGGCGCGCCGGGCCACGCGCGGATCGCGGGTTTCCTGCGCCAGCTCCAGATAGGTCGGTGCGGCGCTCGCGACCTGGCCGCGCTGGGCCGCCAGTTCGCTGGCAAGAATCCCGAACAGGATTTCCTCGCTCAGCTCCACTTTCGGCAGGTGCGCTTCGTCCTGGATCCGACGTTCGGCCGCGGCGGCGGCCCGCTCCGCTTCAGAGCCGCCGGAAGGCGCGACGCGCGGCGTCGCGACGCTGGTGCAGGCAGCAAGCAGAAGAGGAAGAAGCAGGCCCAATGCCGGTGTGGAGATATTCATGCAGTCAGAGCAATCGGTCGGTGGCAAAACAGACGAAGTTACGGACAGGCGGAGCCTGAGCACATGGCGCGGCGACTTGAAAATCGGCCTGCGGCCAACATCAGCTTAGAATACCATGCGTCACCTGCTTTGACCGCCAGCCTTATGCCCGAATTACCCGAAGTCGAAACCGTCCGGCGCGGCATCACGCCGCATATCGAGGGCCGCACCCTGAGCGCGGTCGTCGTGCGCGAGCCGCGCCTGCGCTGGCCGATCGACCCCGAACTGGCCGGCAAGGTCGCGGGCCTCGCCGTGCGCCACGTCAGCCGCCGCGCCAAGTACGTGCTGATCGACCTCGGTGCCGGGTTGCTGATCCTGCATCTGGGCATGTCCGGCAGCCTGCGCTTCGTGCCGGCGGGCACCGCGCCGGAAAAGCACGACCACGTCGACCTGATTTTCGGCGACACCGTGCTGCGCTATCGCGATCCGCGCCGTTTCGGCGCCATCCTGTGGCATCCCGGCCCGGTCGAGACCCACCCGCTGCTGAAGGACCTTGGCCCCGAGCCGCTGTCGCCGGCCTTCGACGGCGAGCATTTCTTCCGCGCCACCCGGGGCAAGACCCAGGCCACCAAACTCGCGCTGATGGACAACCATGTGGTCGTCGGCGTCGGCAACATCTACGCCAACGAATCCCTGTTCGAGGCCGGCCTCCTGCCGACCCGCGCGGCCGGGCAACTGGACCGAGCCGACTGCGCGCGGCTGGCCGAATGCGTCAAGGCCGTGCTGGCCCGCGCCATCGAAGCCGGCGGCAGCACCCTGCGCGACTTCGTCGATGCGGTGGGCAAGCCCGGCTACTTCCAGCAATCCTATTTCGTCTATGGCCGCGACGGCCTGCCCTGCCACGCCTGCGGCACCGCCATCGAGCGGCGGGTGCTGGGCCAGCGCGCCACCTTCTACTGTCCGCATTGCCAATCGTGACCCACATACCACCCTGCCCGCTTTCGTCCGCCCCGCTCCGGAGACCGTCATGAACCGAGTCTCCTTCCCGCAGCAACTCGTCCGGCTGGGCCGGCTGGCCGCCCACCTGGCGCGCGGCCTGCACATGGTCAGCAAGCGCTTCCCGCGGCTCGACCATGCCGGCCAGGCCGAAGCCGCCCGCGACTGGTCGGCCAGACTGCTCGACGTGTTCGACATGACAATGGAGATCAAGGGTACGCCGCCCCCCCCCCTGCCCGGCAACACCCTGGTGGTCGCCAACCACGTGTCCTGGCTCGACATCTTCGCGCTCTACAACGTCACCCTCACCCGTTTCGTCGCCAAGAAGGAAATCCGCGACTGGCCGGTCATCGGCACGCTGGTCACCCGCGCCGGCACGCTCTACATCGACCGCGGCAACAGGCGCGACGCCGCCCGCATCAACCAGATGCTGGCCGACTCGCTTGCCGCCGGCAACGGCATGGCGGTGTTCCCCGAGGGCACCACCACCGACGGCACCAGCCTGCTGCCGTTCAAGGCTTCGCTGTTCGAATCGGCCATCCGCGCCGGCAGCGTGGTGCAGCCGGTCGCCATCCGCTACCTCGAAGCCGACGGCAGCCGCACGGACGAGGTCGCCTACATCGGCGAGATCACCTTCGTGCAGTCGCTCCGCCGCCTGCTGCGCACCCGCGGCCTGAAGGTGGAGCTGAACTTCGCCCCGCCGCTGGC
>JASLDQ010000224.1 GCA_030151505.1 Chromobacteriaceae bacterium | reverse complement strand
TGCGATGGATGCACATCCATCAGCGCTACTCGCCTGAGCAGCCACGCAATCGACGCCACTGGAAATGAAGCGCCGCCGCACTCCACGGTCCGCCGTCCCTTGTGACACAGGGATGGCAACTCGGTTATCGGTGTGGTGATTGCCTAAAGCGATGTGGAATCGCCTTTATCGTTGATGGGTCACATTTGGCTCCGCAACGGGCCGGCCCGCGTGCATCGCCATGTATCGCCGGTGTCGGGAATCCCTGCCGCCGGCAGAGGGCCATTTCAACCGTATGCGAAACCCGATCCGCGCCGGCGGACCGCCCCCAATCCGGACCACATCGCCCGCATGACATGGTCCCATCAAGGCGGCAGCCGGCAACGCCGACCGCCGTGGCGCAACGGCACCAACCCGTCCGGGCTTGCGTCGGCGGGCAAGCCTGGACGCAAAAACGCCCGGGGAGATCCCGGGCGTTGTCGTCACCGCCAGCCGGCAGGCCGGATCAGTGGTCGAGGATTTTGGACAGGAACTGCTGCGCCCGGTCGCCGCGCGGGGTTTCGAAGAACTCCTGCTTGGTGCAGTCCTCGACGATATGGCCGCGGTCCATGAAGATCACCCGGTCGGCCACCCGGCGGGCGAAGCCCATTTCGTGGGTCACACACATCATGGTCATGCCTTCGTGCGCCAGTTCGGTCATCACGTCGAGCACTTCGTTGATCATTTCCGGGTCGAGCGCCGAAGTCGGCTCGTCGAACAGCATGGCGATCGGGTCCATCGCCAGCGCGCGGGCGATCGCCACGCGCTGCTGCTGGCCCCCCGACAGCTGGCCCGGGAACTTGTGCGCGTGCGCCTTCAGGCCGACGCGGTCGAGCAGCTTCAGCCCCTTGTCCTCGGCCTCCGCCTGACCGCGACCGAGCACTTTCTGCTGGGCGATGGACAGGTTTTCGGTGATCGACAGGTGCGGAAACAGTTCGAAATGCTGGAACACCATGCCGACGCGGCTGCGCAGCTTGGGCAGATTGGTTTTCGGATCGCCCACCGAGATGCCGTCGACGATGATCTCGCCCTTCTGGAACGGCTCCAGCGCATTGACGCACTTGATCAGGGTGGATTTGCCCGAGCCGGACGGGCCGCACACCACGACCACTTCGCCTTTTTTGACGGAGGTGGTGCAGTCGGTCAGCACCTGGAAATCGCCGTACCATTTGCTGACGTTGGAAAACTGAATCATGGCAGTCATACCGCGAACCTCTTCTGCAGGCGCTTGACGAGGAGCGTCGCGCCGAAACTGAACACAAAGTACACCGCGCCGGCGAAGATCAGGAATTCGTGCGGCAGGCCGACGATGTCCCCCTTCGAGCGGGCGGTATTCAAAAAGTCGAGCAGGCCGACCGCATACACCAGCGAGGTGTCCTGGAACAGGATGATGCTTTGCTGCAGCAGCAGCGGCGTCATCTTGCGGAACGCCTGCGGCAGCACGACCAGCCGCATCGCCTGGCCGTAGGTCATCCCCAGCGCGTAGGCGGCATTGGCCTGGCCGCGCGAGATCGACTGGATGCCGGCGCGGACGATCTCGGAGAAATACGCCGCCTCGAACATCACGAACGCCACCAGGCACGAGGTGAACGCACCGACCGGCTCGAAGCTGCCGGTGACCCAGTTGTAGATCAGCGGCACCACCAGGTAGAACCACGAGATCACCAGCAGCAGCGGGATCGAGCGGAAATAGTTCACATAGAACTTGGCAAGCCCGGACAGCAGCCGGTTGTCCGACAGCCGCGCCAGCGCCAGGAGGGTGCCGAGCACCACGCCGCCGATCACCGACAGCACCAGCAGCTTCAGGGTCAGCTGCAGGCCGTCGGCCAAGGCCGGCAGGGCCGGAATGATTTGGCTGAAATCCATCATTTACCTCCACCGATCAGGCCGGGGATGCGAACCCGGTTTTCCACCCAGTTCATCAGCTTGATCAGGCTCATGTTGAGCACGAAGTAGATGATGGTCGCGAGCGTGAACGCCTCGAACAGGTTGGCCGAGAATTCGGCGGTCTGCTTGGTCTGCGCCAACAGCTCCATCAAGCCGATCAGCGAGGCCACCGACGAGTTTTTGAACACGTTCAGGAACTCGTTGGTCATCGGCGGGATGATGATGCGGAACGCCTGCGGCAGCAGCACGTGGCGGTACACCTGCGGCAGGGTGAAGCCGATCGCGTAGGCGGCATTGCTCTGCCCCTTCGGCAGGGCCTCGATGCCGGTGCGTACCTGCTCGCACACCCGCGCGGCGGTAAACAGCCCCAGGCACACCACGACCGAGATATAGGCCGAGGTGGCCGGTGCCAGATCCTGCTTGAACCATACCTGCAGTGATTCGGGCAGGAAGTCCGGCACGAGGAAGTACCAGAGAAACAGCTGCACCAAGAGCGGCACGTTGCGGAACAGCGTCACGTAGCCGGTCGCCACGCCGGACAGCGTCTTGTTGGGCAAGGTCCGCATCACGCCGAGCAAGCCGCCGAGAATCAGCGCGATCGTCCAGGCCACCAGCGCCACCGCAACCGTCCACCCAAGCCCGGTAATGAACCAGTCGAGGTAGATCTCTTGGCCGATGCCGGTGGACTTGAAGAACACTCCCCAGTCCCAGTGGTAATTCATTGTCATCTCCAACAGAAAGCCGGCACCGCATAGCCACGGCCACGCGGTGATCCGGGAGGCGCGCCTCCCGCTTGCCGGCCCCAAAAAGCCAAGAAAGGGCGTTCCCCGGCGCCGCCGAGCCAAGGCTCGGAACGTCGGGGCCGCCCCCATCGCCGCGCCAGCGGCGCGACCCAGAACCACCGACTGCCCCCGCATCCGCAGGCCGTACCGAGCGGTACGGCCTGAACGGCGCCGAAGGGGCTTATCGGCGGATTGTTACAGCTCCTCGGCCGACTTGTCGGTCGGGTGAGCCACCAGCTTCTTGAACTCGTCGGACATCGGGAAGTTCAGGTTCAGGTTCTTCGGCGGAACCGGAGCCTGGAACCACTTGGCGTAGATCTTGTTCACTTCGCCGGACTTGTAGGTCGCCTTCAGCGCGTCGTCGACCACCTTCTTGAACTGCGGATCGTTCTTGCGCAGCATGCAGCCGTAGATTTCGAACGACTGCGGCTTGCCGGTCACCACCCAGTTGGCCGGGTTCTTGGCCTTGGCCATTTCGCCGTACAGCAGGGCGTCATCCATCATGAAGGCGGCCGCGCGGCCCGATTCCAGCATCAGGAACGATTCGCCGTGATCCTTGGCCGAAATGATGTTCATGCCCATGCTCTTCTCGACGTTCATCGCCTTGAGCAGACGCTCCGAGGTGGTGCCGGCGGTGGAGACGACGTTCTTGCCCTTCAGGTCGGCAAAGTCCTTGATGCCGGAAGTCTTGGCGGTCAGCAGGCGGGTGCCGATCTCGAAGATGCCGACCGAGAAGTCCACTTGCTTCTGGCGATCCAGGTTGTTGGTGGTCGAGCCGCACTCGAGGTCGACGGTGCCGTTCTGTACCAGCGGGATACGGGTCTGCGAGGTCACCAGGTTGTAGCGCACCTGCAGGTTCGGCATCTTCAGCTCTTTTTTCACCGCCTCGGCGACCTTGTTCGCCAGGTCCACCGAATAGCCGATCGGTTTCTGCGGGTCATTGCCCAGATACGAGAACGGAATCGAGGAATCGCGGTTGGCCAGCACAATCACGCCGGAGTCCTTGATCTTCTTCAGGGTACCGGTCAGCTCGGCGGCCATGGCGGGCATACAGATGCCGGCGGCGACGGCCGTGGCAATCAAACGGGTGGCAAAGCGCATATCTATATCTCCTTCTATTTTTGGCGGGGTACGACAAACAACGCTTGAATCAAAACCCGGCGGGCCGACAGCGTCGACCCGCTTGAACACGGCAACTCAGTGCATCGGCGACAGCACTTGCTTGAGGAACTGGCGGGCCCGGTCGTGCTGGGGATTCTTGAAGAACGCCTCGGGGTGGGCCTCCTCCAGAATCTGGCCCTGGTCGATGAAGATCACCCGGTCGGCCACCTCGCGGGCGAAGCCCATTTCATGGGTGACCACCATCATGGTCATGCCCGATTCGGCCAGGTCCTTCATCACCTTGAGCACTTCGCCGATCATTTCCGGATCGAGCGCCGAGGTCGGCTCGTCGAACAGCATCACCTGCGGCTTCATCGCCAGGCCGCGGGCGATCGCCACGCGCTGCTGCTGGCCGCCGGACAACTGGTTCGGAAACGCGTCTTTCTTGTGCGCCAGCCCGACCCGTTCCAGCAACGTCACGGCCACCTTCTCGGCCGCGGCCTTGTCCATCTTCTTGACCTTGATCGGCGCGAGCGTGATGTTCTCGAGCACCGACAGGTGCGGGTACAGATTGAAATGCTGGAACACGAAGCCGACTTCGGCACGCAGCTTGTTCAGGTCTGTCTTCGGATCGACCACGTTCATGCCGTCGACCCACAGCTCGCCCGAGCTGATCGGCTCGAGCTGGTTGACGCAGCGGATCAGGGTCGATTTGCCCGAACCCGACGGCCCGCACACGACCACGACCTCGCCCTGCTTCACTTCCAGATTGATACCGTTGAGAACGTGCAGGTCCTTGTTGTACCACTTGTGCACGTCGACGAATTTGATCATGTTTTCCTCAATGGCAACCGGCACCCGCGTCGATGACGACGGAGCGCGCGGCCAGCCGTATGGTTATGGCATGACTTCCGGCCGCCTGCTTGCACATCGCCCCGCCGCCAGCGCCGCATGACCCACACCCTGTTCCTGTAGGCGGAACAGGGGCGGGACGAAGTAACGATGCGGTATCAACCCGGAACGAGAGACGGAAAGCAAGAGGCACGCCAAGGCGCCAAGGTTACGACCACGTTTCCATAGAAGACAATAGATGGAAACCCTATTCAAAGCAGTCGTTTTTCTTAATTTTCAGCACATTTGTGGCGGATTACGCTAATCATGCCGTGCGGCGAGTGTAAAAGCCGAATCCATGTCTGACAAGCCGTCGCATGCACGATACATGACAGTCCGGCCGGCCCCCGGTTTCCCCGTCCGCCCCGCCGTTTTCCGGCCGGTTCACGCCGCGCGGTCGGCCAGATAGTTGGCGATCGCCACGAACTCGACCAGCGCCAGACTTTCCGGACGGCGGCCCGGATCGATTCCCAGCGCCTCGAAGCCGGCGTCATCCAGCCGCCCCTTCAGGTTGTTGCGCAGGGTCTTGCGCCGCTGGGTGAAGG
This sequence comes from Chromobacteriaceae bacterium, assembly GCA_030151505.1. Taxonomy (GTDB): domain Bacteria; phylum Pseudomonadota; class Gammaproteobacteria; order Burkholderiales; family Aquaspirillaceae; genus JASLDQ01. The sequence goes on along the minus strand of JASLDQ010000224.1, from coordinate 2,627 downwards.
CCTGCGCCACCACCTCGGCGAACAAGGCCTCGTCCTTGGCCGGATGCGGCGGCACCGGGTAGGGAATCATCCGCACCACGGCCGAATCGACCTTGGGTGGCGGAAAGAACGATTCCGGCGGCACGTCCAGAATCAGCTCCATGTCGAAACGGTACTGCAGCATCACGCTCAGGCGACCGAAATCCGGCGTGGACGGTTCGGCCACCATGCGGTCGACCACTTCCTTCTGCAGCATGAAATGCATGTCGGTGACGCGGCCGGCGTAGCTGGCCAGATGAAACAGCAGCGGGGTGGAGATGTTGTACGGCAGGTTGCCGACGATCTTCATCGGACCGCTGCCGACGCTGCCGAAGTCGAACGCCAGCGCATCGCCTTCGTGGATCACCAGCCGCTCGGGCGAAAACTGCTTTTTCAGCCGCGCGATGATGTCGCGGTCGATTTCCACCACGTGCAGCACCTCGACGCGGTCGAGCAGCGGTTTGGTCAGCGCGCCGAGGCCGGGGCCGATTTCGATGACGGTTTCGTCGCGCGCCGGGTTCACCGCCGACACGATGTCGTCGATGACCTTGGGGTCTTGCAGGAAGTTCTGCCCGAAGCGTTTTCTCGGGATATGGGACATGGGGGATTCCGGAATAGAAAGTCGCGCGTCCTGCGCATTACAGGACGAATGGAAGACTGATTAACACATAGCGCACGGTCTTGCCGATGGCGAGGGCGAGCAGCACCGGCAGCCACGGCAGGCGCATCCAGCCGGCGGCCACACACAGCGCGTCGCCCACCAGCGGCACCCAGGACAGCAGGAGCGCGGCCGCGCCGCGCCGCGCCAGCCAGCCCAGCGCCCGGCCGTTCAATTCCTTGCGCGGCAGACGCCGGCCCAGCCACACGCTGGTGGCGCCGCCCGCGGTATTGGCCAGACTCGCCAGGGCCAGCGCGGCCGGCCATTGGGCAGGAAAGGCGTGCAGATAGGCCGCCAGCGCGATTTCGGAATTGCCGGGCAGGATGGTGGCGGACAGGAAGGCCGAAGCGGCCACGCCCGCCAGTCCCCACTCGGAACCGGTCACGAGAAGTCGAACGGCTCGCCGCTGTGCAGGCGGACCAGCACCGCGAGGCTGGCGAACAGCTCGTCGCCGCTGCGGGTATCGAGCCAGCGGGCCCCGTCGTAACGGTAGTGGAAACCGCCGGAGCGGGCGGCGACCCAGATCTCGCGGTTGGGCAGGTGGCGGTTGACGATCACCTTGGCGCCGTCGTCGAACTCGATCTCGAGCACGCCTTCATTCAGGGTTGGTTCGCCGATGCCGGCATCGTCCAGCGCGTTCTGGATGCGGTCGAGGACCTGGTCGGCCAGGTCGAGAAATTCACTGTCGTTCATGCTGTCCGGCGTGCGGGGACGCCGCTGGGTTGATGCGGTAACATGCTGATTTTGCCACAGCCGCCGTGCGGCCACAGGAGAACGCAATGCGCACACTCGCGCTGCTGCTCTCGGCGACGCTCGCCGTCACCGCCTGCGGTTTCAAGGGGCCGCTCTATCTGCCCGGCCAGAAACCCGCCAAGAAGACTTCCGCCCCGGCGACGCCCAAACCCGCCGCGCCGACCGACTCCACCGCACCGGCCGGAACGCCGGACCAGACAAACCCGCAATAGGACTCTTCCGTGCAGCCCATCCGCTACCACAATCGTCTCCTCAGCGTCGAAAACGTCCCGCTGACCCGCATCGCCGAAGAATTCGGCACGCCGTGCTACGTCTACACCGAGTCGGCGCTGACCCAGGCCTACAGCGCCTACTCCAACGCCTTCTCCGGCATCGACCATCTGGTCTGCTTCGCGCTCAAGGCCAACTCCAACCTCAGCATCGTCAAGCACTTCGCCAGCCTCGGCTCCGGTTTCGACATCGTGTCGGGCGGCGAACTGCAGCGCGTGCTGGCGGTCGGCGGCGACCCGAAGAAGGTGGTGTTCTCCGGCGTCGGCAAGAAGGTCGACGAAATGAAGCTGGCGCTGGAAGCCGGCATCCTGTGCTTCAACGTCGAATCGGTGAACGAACTGGAGCGGCTGGACCTCGTCGCCGGCGCGCTGGGCAAGAAGGCGCCGGTCAGCCTGCGCATCAACCCGGACGTCGACGCCAAGACCCACCCCTACATTTCCACCGGCCTGAAGGACAACAAGTTCGGCATCGCCTACGACGACGCGCTGGCCACCTACCTCAAGGCCAAGTCGCTGCCGAACCTGGAAATCGTCGGGGTCGACTGCCACATCGGCTCGCAGCTGACCGACGTCAGCCCGCTGGTCGACGCGCTCGACCGCCTGCTGGCGCTGATCGACCAGCTCGAGGCGCACGACATCCGCCTGCACCACGTCGACATCGGCGGCGGCATCGGCATCCGCTACAAGGACGAAGTCCCGCCGGATCTGGCCGCCTACGCCGACGCGGTCAAGGCGCGCCTGCAGGGCCGCGGCCTCGCGGTGCTAATGGAGCCGGGCCGCTCGCTGGTCGGCAACGCCGGCCTGCTGCTGACCCGGGTCGAATACCTGAAGATGGGCGAGGAAAAGAACTTCGCCATCGTCGACGCCGCGATGAACGACCTGATGCGGCCGTCCTACTACGACGCCTACCACGAGATCCTGCCGGTCGA
>JASLDQ010000203.1 GCA_030151505.1 Chromobacteriaceae bacterium | reverse complement strand
CGCGGTGCAGGACAAGAAGGGCCTGCCCGCCTTCATGTACGGCGACATCCCCGACGCCGCCGCCGCCATCCTGATCGAGACCCGCGCGCCGAGCGCGGCGATCCTGGCCGACCAGTGCGCCGCCATCGACGGGCTGGTGGCAGGCTTCGGCCCGGCTGCCGTCAGCGGTTTCGCCACCGACGCCCCCGTCACCGCCACTTACTGGTCGGTACGTTCCGGCCTGTTCCCGGCCGTGGGCGCGGTGCGCCCGGTCGGCACCACGGTGGTGATCGAGGACGTCGCCTTCCCGATCGAGCATCTGGCCGCCGGCGTGCGCCGCCTGAACGAGCTGTTCACCCGCTACGGCTACACCGAGGCGCTGCTGTTCGGCCACGCGCTGGACGGCAACCTGCACTTCGTCTTCACCCCCAGCTTCGACACCGAGGCCGAGGTGAAGCGCTACAGCGATTTCATGGACGCGGTCAGCGAGCTGGTAGCGGTGGAATACGGCGGCTCGCTCAAGGCCGAGCACGGCACCGGCCGCAACGTCGCCCCCTTCGTGCGGATGGAATGGGGCAACGACGCCTTCGACATCATGCTGGGCATCAAGCGCCTGTTCGACCCGGCCGGCGTGCTCAACCCGGACGTGATCATCACCCGCAACGAGCAGGTTCACCTGCAGAACCTCAAGGCCATGCCGGCGGCCGACCCGCTGGTCGACCGCTGCATCGAATGCGGCTTCTGCGAACCGGCCTGTCCGTCCAACGGCCTGACCCTGACCCCGCGCCAGCGCATCGTGCTGTGGCGCGCGATCAGCGAGGCCCGCCGCAGCGGCGACCGTGCCGACGAGCTGGCGGCGTGGGAACGCGACTACCCCTACTTCGGCATCGACACCTGCGCCGCCACCGGCATGTGCGCGACGCGCTGCCCGGTCGGCATCAACACCGGCGAGCTGATGAAAAAGCTCAAGGGTCCGGCGCAGAAGCCGGGCGCCGCGCTGTGGGCCGCCACCCACATGGACACCGCCACCAGCGCCGCGCGCGCCGGGCTGGGACTGTGGAATACGGCCAGGAGCGTGCTGGGCGACAAGGGCGCGAGCGCCGCCAACCGGGCGATGAAATCACTGTTGCCGGTCATCCCGATCGTGCCGGCCGGCACGCCGCGCGCCGCCTCGGCCCTGCCCGCCCCCGGCACCCACGGCGAGCCGGTGGTGTACTTCGTCAGCTGCGTCAACCGCACGCTGGCCGAAGGCAGCGACGGTCGCGCGAGTCTGGCCGCCAGCACCGTCAGCCTGTTCGCCAAGGCCGGCTGGCGCGCGGTCTACCCGCCCAACCTGAACAAGCTGTGCTGCGGCCAGCCTTTCGACTCGGCCAATGCGGCCGCCGCCGCCGAACGCGCCGGCCACGACACCAATGCAGCGCTGCTGGCGGCCTCGCAGAACGGCGCGATTCCGGTCTATCTGGACAACGGCCCGTGCGCACTCAAGCTGATCGAGGCGCAAAAGCAGGGGTTGCTCGACGCGCGCCTCAAGCTCTACGACGCCGCGAGCTTCCTCGCCGAGCACGTCGCGCCGCGCCTGTCCTTCCCCAACAAGCTCGACACGCTGGCCGTCCACGTGCCGTGCAACGCCAGCAAGCTCGGCGTCGGCGCCAAGCTGGTCGCGCTGGCCCGCCAGTGCGCCAGGGAAATCAGCGTGCCCGACATCGCCTGCTGCGGCTTTGCCGGCAGCAAGGGCTTCACCACGCCGGAGCTCAACGCCAACAGCCTCAAGCGCCTCAAGCCCGCCATCGGCGGCTGCGAGGCCGGCGTGTCGATGAGCCGCACCTGCCAGATCGGCCTGACCGGCCATGGCGGGATCGAGTACCACAGCATCGAGGCGCTGCTGGACCACGCCAGTGTCCCGGCCCGCGATGCCCGAAACACCTGAACCGGGACGTTTCCCGCCGATCAACCTTGCCAAGGAGTCATGCACAGAGAGCAGGAGAACCTGCCGATAGCCGCTGAGACGCACCCCGCGTCAAGCCGCCGCCCCAAACTCCAAATACTTTGGCGGCGGCTGCAACGACCATCACTCGATCTACTGAACCGGATTACGCGCTGCTAAAAAAAGCGTGACCGGAGGAGAAATTTTTCATGCAAACCTGGACGCAAGTTTACGCACCGCTCGGCAGCCTCGGACTGTCCGCCGCGGTCGCCGCGCTGCCGATCGTGTTCTTCTTCATCGCCCTCGCCGTGCTGCGGATGAAGGGTCACATCGCCGGCACCATCACCACCCTGCTGGCGCTGGCCGTCGCGATCTTCGCGTACGGCATGCCGGTCGACATGGCGCTGGCCTCGGCCGGTTACGGCTTCCTGTACGGCCTGTGGCCGATCGCGTGGATCATCGTGACCGCGGTGTTCCTGTACAAGGTGACGGTCAAGACCGGCCAGTTCGAAATCATCCGCGCCTCGGTGCTGTCGATCACCGACGACCAGCGCCTGCAGATGATTCTGGTCGGCTTCTCGTTCGGCGCCTTCCTCGAGGGCGCGGCGGGCTTCGGCGCGCCGGTGGCGATCACCGCTTCGCTGCTGGTTGGCCTCGGCTTCAACCCGCTCTACGCCGCCGGCCTGTGCCTGATCGCCAACACCGCCCCGGTGGCCTTCGGCGCGATGGGTATCCCCATCATCGTCGCCGGCAAGGTGACCGGCATCGACCCGCACCTGATCGGTCAGATGGCCGGCCACCAGCTGCCGCTGCTGTCGCTGTTCGTTCCGTTCTGGCTGGTGTTCATGATGGACGGCTTCAAGGGCGTGCGCGAAACCTGGCCTGCCGTGTTCGTCGCCGGCGGCACCTTCGCCGTGACCCAGTTCCTGACCGCCAGCTTCGTCGGCCCGGAACTGCCGGACATCACGTCGGCACTGGTGAGCCTGATCAGCCTGACTCTGTTCCTGAAGGTCTGGCAGCCCAAGAACATCTTCACCTTCGCCAAGCAGGCAGCCGGCGGCAAAGCCAGCGCCATGGCCGGTGAAACCCACGTGCGTCCGGCGCTGACCTACAACGCGGGCCAGGTGTTCAAGGCGTGGTCGCCATTCATCATCCTGACCGTGATCGTGACCGTGTGGAGCCTCAAGCCGTTCAAGGCGATGTTCGACAAGGGCGGCGCACTGGCCGACTGGGTGTTCAAGTTCGAGATTCCGCACCTGCACAATCTGGTGATCAAGAGCGCCCCGATCGTGGCGGCAGCCAAGCCGATGGACGCCGTGTTCAAGCTCGACCTGTTCTCGGCCGTGGGCACCGCCATCCTGATCTCGGCCATCCTGTCGATGATCGTGCTGAAGATGAAGCCGTCCGACGGTTTCAAGACCTTCGGCGAAACCGTGGCTGAACTGAAGCGCCCGATCTACTCGATCGGCATGGTGCTGGCCTTTGCCTTCATCGCCAACTACTCGGGCCTGTCCTCCACGCTGGCACTGGTGCTGGCCGGTACCGGCGCGGCCTTCCCGTTCTTCTCGCCGTTCCTCGGCTGGCTGGGCGTGTTCCTGACCGGTTCCGACACCTCGGCCAACGCGCTGTTCGGCTCGCTGCAGGCGACCACCGCGCACCAGATCGGCGTGAGCGACACCCTGCTGGTGGCCGCCAACACCACCGGCGGCGTGACCGGCAAGATGATCTCGCCGCAGTCGATCGCGGTGGCGTGCGCGGCCGTGGGCCTGGTGGGCCGCGAGTCGGACCTGTTCCGCTTCACGCTCAAGCACAGCCTGCTGTTCGTGACCGTGGTCGGCGTCATCACCTATGTGCAGGCTTACTTCCTCACCTGGATGATCCCGCACTAAGACGGCAAGCGCCCTCACGAAAAACGCCCGACGGCATTGCCGTCGGGCGTTTTTGCATGGAGTGCAGCCAATGTGGATGGCATCGCCGCCGGCCGGGCGCGACCGGTTCAGGATTGGGCGATGCTCCAGAACGGCAGAAACAGGGCCTGCTGGCGGTGATCAACGGTGACCGGCACCGCCCGCACCACCCGCCTCCCTGCCTCCTTGGTCGGAACCGGGGTATGGCTGGCCGGCAGCACCACCCGTGGACAACCGGCGTGATCCGTCGTCTCCACCACCAGCGCCTTGACGCCGCTTTCCAGCTCGACGACCGAACCGGGCGGGTACAACCCCACTTCCTTGATCAGCATCGCCGCCAGTTCCTGATCGGCCGAGTCCTTCAGGCGGGCATAGAGCGTGGCCATGGCGGTGCGGGTTTCGACCGTCTTGCGGTAGCTGCGTGGCATCAGCTTGGCCACGAAGCGATCGAGCAGTTGCAATACCGGCAGCAACGCCGGCAGGGGCTGGTGCCGGAACCTGAACGGGTAGCCGCGGCCGCTGGCGCTCTCGTGCTGGCACAGCACCAGCTCGTGCAGCAGCGGGTAGTCGACGCCGGCCTCGTACAGCAGCGCCGAACTCAGCAGCGGGTGTAGTTCGACCTCCTGTCGCTGCCGACTGGTCAGCATGTCGGCTTGCTGGGCCAGCCGCTCCTGATGCAGCCAGAAGCTCAGGTTCATGGTGAGCGCGGCGCAGACGAGGCGAAGGGTTTCCTCAGGATCGAGACGCAGGCGCAGTGCCAGCCGCGCCCCCAGCAACGCGCAATAAACCGCGTGGCAGGCGGTGTGGGGATCGCGCGGGCCGAGCATGACGGCGGCGATCGCCCCGTGGGGCGCGCGGCGGGCCAGGCCGATCAGCCGGTCGGCCAGCCGGTACAGCACCGGCCCGAACTGCGGATGGCACAGGACGGTCAGCTGCAGATTTCGCACGCCGCCGATCAGCCGGGCCACCTCGTCCAGCACCCGCTCCGCCGGCGGCGGCAATTCGAGCATCGGCTCCATACCGGTAGCCTCCAGCAGCAGGGCGCGGTATCTGGGATGCAGGCCGAGCCGGC
>JASLDQ010000165.1 GCA_030151505.1 Chromobacteriaceae bacterium | reverse complement strand
ATGTCGGCGTGGACGGCACGGGCGAGGACGAAGTTGCCGGCCCAGAACAGGCAGGCAAGGATCGCCAGCCCCGCGGGTAGGAGGGGGAGGTCATGTTTCATGGCTCTTTTCGGGTAGAAAAGTGGATAAGTCGGGCGCCCGCCGCTTGTGGCGGCGAACATCCGGGTGTGGCGGGTAGCCGACCTGCAGATTAGCAAGCGGCGTGCCGTCAGCCAATGAAGGTAAAGGGTTTTGACTGAAAAATCGGGGGACATGTCGCAATGGCGCGACAGGCGGTGCGTCAGCGCAGGCTTGCGCTGCCTCCATGGCCTTCCCGTCCGGACTTGCGGGAAGAGGGCCGGGTCATCGGCGTGCGGGCGTCACCGTGGGCATGGCGGTCATCCGGCCCGCCGTCGGCGCGCGATTTTCAGTAATGCGGCGGGATTTCGTGCTGCGACTGGGCATTGCCGCTGCCGGGGGCGCCATAACGGACCAGTTCGTAGAGTTCGCGCAGCTGGCTCTGCAGCAGGTCGATCTGCTGCTGCTGGCGGGCAACGGTCAGGTTGACGGCGTCGAGCAGCTCGTCCTGAAAGGCCAGGCGTACTTCCAGTTCGGTCAGGCGGTCTTCGTCGGGCATGGGAATTCTCCGGCAGGGGGTGGGCGTTGCGGACGACATCCGGCGCCGGTGCGCAAGGCGGCGACCGGGTGCCCGGATTTTGTCAGCCGCGCTTGGGCGGGGTGTAGAGATCGAAGCGGGTGCTCTTGCCGACATGCTGGGCGCTCGGGCCGGGGCCGTCGATCAGCGGCCCCAACCGCGGGCGCTTGACCACCACGCGGCCGGTGGCGGCGGCGAGTGCCGCCGGCAGCAGGCGGGCGGCGTCCAGATCGTCGCCGATCACCTGCTGGAACGCCTGCATGTCCTTCTTCGCCAGCGCCGACTTGCCGGTGTCGGGAAACATCGGGTCGCAATACACCACCTTGGGGCGCTCTGCGGCCGGCAACTGCGACAGCCAGTCGGCGGCATCGGCGTGGATCAGCGTCATGCGGGCGGCGATGTCGGCGGTGTCGGGGTGGTGCGCGGCGCGGCGCAGGCCGTCGTCCAGCAGCGCCGCCGCCACCGGCGAGCGCTCGATCATCCGCACCCGGCAGCCGAGCGTGGCCAGCACGAAGGCATCGCGGCCGAGCCCGGCGGTGGCGTCCACCACGTCGGGCAGTTCCGCGCCCTTCACGCCGATGGCCTTGGCGATCGGCTGGCCGCGTCCGCCGCCGAATTCGCGCCGGTGCCTGGCCGCGCCTTCGGCGAATTCGGCGTAGATCCCGCCGTGCTTGCCGTTGACCAGCTCCAGCCGTTCATCGTTCAGTTCCAGCCAGTAGCCGTCGGCGGGGGCCGTGTCGAGGCGGGCGAAGCCGTAATCGGTGCAGAAGCGCTGCGCGTCGGCTGCGCGGTCGGGGGCGGTGAGCAAGAGGCCGTGGAACATGGCGGCGGGGTCCGGCAAAAGCAAAGCGCGACATGGTGGCGCGCTCGGGCGGGCGACGCAAGCCGGATCGACTGTGGCGGATCCGCCCGCGGCGTCTGCCGAATATTCGATATGGATAATCAGCCCGGCTACACTGGCCCGCATGCTCTCCTACCTCGCCCTCGCCGTCGGCCTGATTTTGCCGCAAGCCCTACCGTTCGCACTGCCCTGGCATGCTTGCGCGGCCATCTGGGTGCTACTCGCGTCAGTGCGCCGGGCACTGGGATTCGGCCGGCTGGCGCTGCTCCTGTGGCTGCTGGCCGGGCTGGGCTGGAGCGCGTGGCGCATCGACAGCCGGCTGGCCGACCAGTTGCCGCCCGAATGGGAGGGGCAGCCCGTCGAAGTCAGTGGCACCGTGCGCGGCCTGCCCCAGCGCGACGGTGCCTTCAGCCGCTTCGATTTCGCCGTCGACACGATCCAGACCAGCGGCGCGACGCTGCCGCCGTTCCTGTCCCTGTCCGACTACGGCGGACGCGACTGGCCGGCCGGGAGCCGTTGGCGCTTGTCGGTGCGGCTCAAGCGCCTGCACGGGCTGGCCAATCCCTACGGCTTCGATCAGGAAGGCTGGCTGCTGGCGCAGAACCGGCTCGCCAGCGGCAACGTCAAGTGGCGGGCGGCGCTGCCCGCGGCCATGTTCGATCCGCATGCCAGCCTCGACCGGTTGCGTCAGCGCCTGTGCGAGCGCGTGGAGCGGGTGCTGGGCGACCGTCCCTATGGCGGGGTGATCCTGGCGCTGACCCTCGGCGAGCAGCGCCGCATTCCGTCGGCGCAGTGGGAGCTGTTCCGCCAGACCGGCATCATCCATCTCGTCAGCATCTCCGGGGTGCACCTGACGCTGGCGGCCGGGCTGGTGGCGTGGCTGGCCGGACGATGCGCGCGGCGCTGGGGGCGGGGACGGTTGCCGCCGCGGGTGGCTGCCGCCACGGCGGGCCTGCTGGCGGCGACCGCCTACGCGCTGCTGGCCGGCTTCTCCGTGCCGACGCAGCGTTCGCTCTACATGCTGGCCGCCGTGGCGTGGGCGTTGCTGCGGCGCGAGTGGTGGAGCGGGCGCAAGGTGTGGCTGTTCGCGCTGCTGGCGGTGCTGATTCCTGACCCGTGGGCGGCGCGTTCGCTCGGTTTCTGGCTGTCCTTCGGCCTGATCGGCGCCTTTCTGCTGGCGGCGGGCGGACGGTTGGCACTGCCGGGCAAGCTGGCCGGCTGGAGCCGGACACAGTGGGCGGCCTCGGTGGCATCGATCCCCCCGCTTGCCGCCAGCTTCGGCCAGTTGCCGCTGGCCTCGCCCCTGGCCAACCTGATCGCCGTCCCGCTGATCGGCGGCGGCGTGACCTGCGCCGCGCTGGCGGCGCTGTGCCAGCCCTACGACATGCCGCTGCTGTGGGTCGAGCAGGGCTTGCAGTGGGCGATGCGGCCCGTCGAGGCCATGGGCGGCTGGCCGGTGTGGCGGCAGCCCCACGCGGACACGGCCGGCTTGCTGTCCGGCCTGGCCGGCGCGGTTTTGCTGCTGCTGCCGATCGCGCTGCGACTGTGGCCGCTCGGGCTGCTGTTGCTGCTGCTCCTGCTGTTTCCCGTGCCGGGCCGCCCCGCGCCCGGGCAGGCCCGGCTGACCATGCTGGACGTCGGGCAGGGCCTGGCGGTGGTGGTGGAAACCGCCGAGCACACGCTCTTGTACGACACCGGCCCGGCCGCCGGCAGAAGCGACGCCGCCGCGCGGGTGGTGTTGCCCTATCTGGCCGGCCGCGACCTGCGCCGACTGGATCTGCTGATGCTGTCGCACAGCGACAGCGACCACGCCGGCGGCTGGAAAACCATGCTGGCCGGCGTGGCGGTGCAGCGGGTGGCGAGCAGCCAGCCGGAGGCCTTTCCGTTGCGGAGCGGCCGGACGGCGCGTTGCGAAGCCGGCCAGCGCTGGAGCTGGGACGGTGTCGGCTTCGAACTGCTGTGGCCGCCGCCGGAGCGGCCGGACTGGTCGGACAACGACGGCAGCTGCGTGCTGCGGGTGAGCACGGCCGGCGGGAGCGTGCTGCTGACCGGCGACATTGAACGGCGGGCCGAGGCGGCCTTGCTGCCGGCTCCGACCCTGGCCTCGGACGTGCTGGTGGCGCCGCACCACGGCAGCCGTTCCTCGTCGACCGGGGCGTTTTTGCAGGCCGTGGCGCCGAAGCACGTGCTGGTCAGCGCCGGCTATCGCAACCGCTATCGTCATCCGCACGCGGATGTCTGGCAGCGCTATGTCGCGCAGGGCACCACCCCCTGGCGCACCGACCGTGATGGTGCGCTGACGGTGGAGCTGGGCGGGACGGTCAGGATCGGTGCGTGGAGGGAGATCTCGCCACGGTTCTGGTACGGGGAGCGCCGTTGAATCCGCCATCGCGCGGCGACGGAATTGACCCCGGCCGCGCCGCAGCAATGCGGTTTGCTTGCGCTGGGACCGCGAGCCGGCGGCTGGCTCCGCTTGCGTATGCTTTCCCCCGTTCCTTCGCAATCCGCGCCGAGAGCCGGGTTCGCGCAGCGGCCGCTTGGCTGTTGGCGGGGCGTGAAGGGATAGTCTTCCCATCGCTTCAGGCGATCGCCACCCCGTTAAGCGCGTCAGGATTCTTG
>JASLDQ010000178.1 GCA_030151505.1 Chromobacteriaceae bacterium | reverse complement strand
CTGGAAGTCACGGAACCGGCGCTGCAGCTCGAGGCCGTCCATCTGGCCGAACGGATCGCGGAATTGCGCGGCCTCGGCCTCACCATCGCGCTCGACGCTTTCGGCGTCGGCCAGTCCAATCTCGCCCGGCTGGCCGATCTGGCCTTCGACAAGATCAAGATCGACCCGAGCGTGATCGCCACGCTGGCCGAACGCGACGATGCCATCGTCGCCGCCATCATCGCGCTGGCCGGCAAGCTTGGCAGCACCGTGGTGGCCGAGAGCGTCGAAACGGCGCGGCAGTTCCAGCGCCTGGGCGAGCTCGGCTGCGACTGCGTGCAGGGGCTGCGCGTGTGCGAACCGCTGCCGGCCGGGCAGCTGGCCGCCTGGCTGGTGCAGCAGCGCGTCCGGGCCGTCGACCGTGCTACACTGCCGCCAGTATCGCCCTCCCCGCCCTGATGGCGCCTCGCTGACGCGCCCGGGCGCGCCCGTCAATCTGGATGCCCCGCTCTGCCGTGACCGGAACCGTTCTTGCGCCGCCCTCTCGTCCCCCGCTGATGGTGACGATGGCCATCTCGATCGCCCTGCATCTGGCCGTACTGGCCGGTGTCGGCTGGCGACTGGCCGCCCCGCCGCTGGCCGAACCACGCTCCTTCGACGTGACGCTGGTCAGCCGCCAGACCGCCAAGACGCCGGACAAGGCCGATCTGGTCGCGCAACGCTCCTTCGACGGCGGCGGCAATACCGACGACCGCCGCGCCCCGCTGGCGGCCCGCGCGCCACGGCCGGCCGAGTCGGCGGTGCCACAGGCCGCACCGCCTGCAGTCCCTGCCGAGGCCCGCCCGGTGCCGCGCAGCCACGCCGACCGGGTGCTCAGCAAGCCGGCCGCGCCGGTCCGCGTGCCGGTGGAAGCCGGACGCTTGCCGGATGTGCCCGCCGCGTCGTTCGATACCGGCCGCCTGCTGGCCGATGCGCGGGCCTTGGCGCGGGCCGACGGTGAAATCGCCGAGACCTTCGACGCCCGTAGCAGCGCGCCGCGCCGCGCCGTCATCGGCGGCCGCATCCGCGAGGCCAAATTCGCCCGCTATGCCGAAGACTGGCGCATGAAGATCGAGCGGATCGGAAACCTCAACTACCCGCAGGCCGCGCGCGACCAGGGTTTGTATGGCCGACTGGTGCTGGCGGTCGACATCAACGCCGATGGCTCGCTGCGCTCGGTGCGGATCGAGCGCGGTTCGGGCCATACCGAACTCGACGACGCCGCAACGCGCATCGTGCGGCTGGCCGCCCCGTTTTCCCCGTTCCCGGACGAAATCCGCCGCGACTACGAGGTACTGACCCTCGTGCGGACCTGGACCTTCTCCCGGGAAAACCAGCTCGCTGCCCGCTAGGCCGGTGCGGCGCGCTGGTCGCCTGTCCGGTTTGCCCATCCGCAGCCCGTCCCATTCACCCCGTTCCCTGGAGTCTCACCATGTACGAAGTCAACCGCAGTGTCGCCATCATCAAGCCCAAGCAACCCCTGATCGACTGGCTGCTGTCCCTGCCGTTCGAGGTTGACCCGGAGGAAGTCAACCTGCTGGCGTTGCGGTCGGACTGCAACGCCTTGCTGATTCCGCCGGCCGAAGACCAGCAGGACATCAAGGATTTCATCCGCGACAACTGGGGTCCGGTATTCGAGGCCGAGCTGGCCGACTGGTGCGATGACGATTCGCTCTGGCCGCAAAAGCGTACCCAGAACCTGTTCTCGCAGTGGTTCGATGTCGAAGTGCATTCGGTGCTGACCGACGTCGTCGAAGCCCCGCTGGAGCGCGAGGCTTTCGAGGATTTCGATCTGGATGGCGAGCACGAGGACTGACTGTCCGCCGATGAGCTTGCGGCGCGGCCTGACACCCGCACGGGCGCTATGCCCGTTCCGGTTTTGATGCCGGCCATTCCTCATTGAGGGGTGCGGCGACCGGACTTGCCCGTCCGGCCATGCCGACAAGAAAACGGCCTCCTGATATGGAGGCCGTTTGTTTTTTTGCGCCCGGCAATCTCAGACCCGGAAGGCGTCCAGTTTGTGGCGCAGTTCCTGCGTCATCCCGCCCAGCTGCTCGGCCGCGGTGTGGATGGTGTCCATCTCGGCGGCGCTGCGCGCCAGTGTCTGGTTAACCCCGTCGAGCTGGCCGGTGATGGTGGCCACCGCCTGGCGGATGTCCTGCGCGCGCTGCACCGACTGGTCGACGTGGCTGGCCGTCTCACGGATCAGCCCGGTCATGTGCTCGATCGAGCCCAGCGCGCCGGCCGAGGTGTCGACCAGCCGGGCTGTGCCGGCGGCCGTGTCGTTCATCCGCTCCGATACCTGTCCGATCGACTGCAGGATGCGGTCGATGGTGGCGCGGGTCTCGTCCAGCGCGGTTTGGGTCTGGGTGGCCAGCTTGCGCACTTCGTCGGCCACCACGGCAAAGCCGCGGCCGGCTTCGCCGGCGCGGGCGGCCTCGATGGCGGCGTTGAGCGCCAGCAGGTTGGTCTGGTCGGAAATCTGCGCAATCGTGTCCAGCACCTGCGTCACCGTGCGCGTCTCGTCCGCCAGCCGGCCCAGATCGTCCGCCAGCAGGGTGCTGGCGCCGGCGTTGTTGCGGATCGAATCCACCATGCTGTCCAGCTCCTGCTTGGCGTCGGCCAGCCCCTCGCTGGCGCGGGCGATTTCCGCCTTGACCCGGGTGGCGACCTCGGTCGAATCCTCGGCGCTGTTGCGGATCTGGGCGGCGTGGCTGGCGATGTCGGCGAGCTGGCCGCTGCCGTCGCGCATCCGCCCGGCCAGCTCGTCGGCGGTGCTGACGAACTGGCTGGCCATCGCCGCATTGGCGTCCGATGCCTGTCTGGCCTCGGAAAAGGTGTCGCGCAAGGTGCCGAGCAGGCCGTTGATGCCGGCGGCCATCCGGCCGATCTCGTCATGGACGCGGGAATCGATGGGCCGCGACAGGTCCCGGTTGTGCGACATGGTTTCGATGTTCTTCGACACGTCGGCAATGCGGCGGACGATCAGCCGCGCGCCGACGAAGGACAGCAGCACCGCCACCGCCAGCGACAGGGCGCCGAGGCCGGCCAGCTTGAGCAGGCTGGCCCGCAGCGCCTGGTGGACCGAGTCGATGGCGATGTCGACGCCTACGACATAGGACGTGCCCGCCGGCGTCTTGAACGGGATGAAGATCGAGCGGAAATTGCCATATTTGTCGGTATATTCGTCGAACTGCGGCTTGCCGCTGTCGTGCGCGCCAACCACCGCCGGCGAAGCGTCTTGGTAATGCTGGAAATACCGGGAGTAGTTGCCCG
>JASLDQ010000161.1 GCA_030151505.1 Chromobacteriaceae bacterium | reverse complement strand
GGGCTGACCCTGTCGCGCAGATCGCACTCGTGCTTGAGCGGATCGTACGGATTGACAGGGGCAGGTTCCGAAAAGCCGTGTGAATAGCGCGCTCGTCCGGCGCTCTGGATAGCCAAAAGCGATGCAGTTCACCGGGGCACTTGGGAGACGACCGAGGCGGCGCGGCGGGTCTCAGTTCAACAACTGGCGCGAAAAGCGCACGCTGACGGCCAGATTGTTCACTTTCAGCTGTTCGGGCAGCGGGGCCAGCAGCTCCAGATGCACCAGAATGCCCTGGCGGGTGCCGCCGAATTCGCGTAGCACTTCGGGAATCCGTTCGCTAAGCGTGCCGTTGAACAGCACGCGGGCCTGGGCGGTTTCTCCGCTCGACCAGACCACCTTGGCCGGCTGCCCGGCCCGTGCGTAGCGGGCGTAGCTCGGCGGCAGCAGCGCCACCACGCGCGGCGCGGTGTTCTCCTGCAGGGTCAGCAGGGTCTGACCGGCCTGCACGCTCAAACCCGGCCGGGTTTCCAGCGTCAGCACCGTCGCATCGGCGGGAGCCAGCAAGAGCAGGCTCTGGCGCATCCGTTCTACCCCATCCAGTTCAATTTGCCAGTTGCGCCGCTCGCGCTCGTCCGCGCCGGACGGCTGCGCCCGCAACGCGGCTTGCGCTTCGCGCAGGCGCAGGCGGGCGGCGTCGAGCTCGCCGCGGGTGGCTGCTCCGGCATCGAACAGGCGCTGGTAGCGCGCCAGCGACTCGCGCAGCAGGGCCAGCTGGCCGGCGTCGGCGGCCGGTGGCGGCGGCGTGGAGGGCTGGTCGAGGTGCTGGCGCAGGGTCTGCCGTTGCTGATCCAGCTCGGTCCGGTGCAGTTCGATCAGGGGCTCGCCCTGCCGCACCGGCTGGTTCTCCCTGACCGCTATTTTCCCCACCAGTGCCGCCTGCGGCGCGTTGAGCTGGATGGTCGGCCGCTCGATATAGCCTGGCGCCTCGATCAGCCACAAACCGGTCAGCGCCCGCCAGCCCATATACAGCAGCGGGCTGGAAACCAGCAGCAGGATCAGATACCAGCGCAGGCGGAAGGCCTGGCGCTTGGGCGGCGCGTACGGAACCTTGATCCCGTTGTCGACATCGGGCGCGGAGCGGGGGGAGGTGAAACGGATTTTCATGGCGTGAGTGTCTGCAGGTCTTCCCAGGATTGCAGCAGCAAGGCGGGCCGCCCCTGAGTCTGGAGTTGACGGGAGAGTTCGATCAGGGGACGCAGTCCCCGGCTGGCGTAGCTTTCCGCCGGCGGCAGCTGGCGCTCGACGCTCTGCGCCAGCGCGAACGGCAAGCCGTCCAGTGCTGCGCGCGCGCGGGCTGCGACCTCGACCACCCGGGCCGGCCGGGTACTGAAGATCATCACGGCGGCATTGTCCACCCCGGCGGCGCGCAGACGCGGGCCCAGCCCCGGCAGTTCGAGGTGGCGGTGGTGGAAGGTCGCGCCCAGCGGCCAGGGGGCGACACGGGCGGCGGTGGCCAGCGTCGCCAGCCAGTCGGCGGTCAGGGCATCGCGCCGGTTTTCCCAGCCCGGCAGCTGTTCGATTTCCAGGTCCAGGTTCAGCCCGTCCGCCGGCAGCGGCGCCAGCCGGCGCAAGAGGGCAAGCAGGCGTTCGCGGCCGGCCGGTTCGATCCAGCCAGGATCGCCCAGCAGCAGTTCGACCTTGACCTGCCGCGCATGCGCGGCCTCGAGCAGCCGTTCCATCCGGGAGGCCAGCGCCGGGTCGGCAACCTGGCTGGCATCCAGCCCGAGCAGCACGCGCGACAGGCCGTAGCGGCGCCATTGCGCTACCTGCCGTACCGGCGCTTCCAGCGCGGCCTGGCTGCGCCAGACATAGCTGCCCGCCGGCACGGCGAACAGGCTGCGGCTGGCTGCGGTCTCCGGTAGCGCGCCGCTGTCCGCGAGCGGCGTGGTCAGGTCGCTGGGCGCCGGCCGGCTGGCCGGCTGCAAAGGCGCACCCAGCGCAGCCAGCCGGATGGCGATTTGCTGGCCGCGCCCCCAGCTGTCGAGCTGGCGCAGCGCCATGCGGTAGTAGTCGTATCGCGCCCGCAGCCGCTTTTCCAATTCGTCGCCGGGCAGCACCTCGGCGCGGAGGGTGCGCTCGCGCAGCGCCAGCCGCGCGGCGTTCAGCTCCTGTGCGGCGGTGAGCAGCGAAGCCTGGGCGGTGCGGTATTCGGCCAGCGCTTGGCTGGCGTCCAGCGCATAACGGTCCCGGCTGTCCTCATAGCCGATCCGGCTTTTTTCCAGCTCCGCCTGCGCCTCTTCCCGGATGCCTTGGCGCAGTTTGCCGATTTCCAGCGGTATGCGGACCGTGACCGACGCCTGCAGGCTGCGGGTCGGGACGGTCGATGCCCACGATTCGCGGCCGTCGCTGAAGCTGATGTCCAGCGTCGACTGGACGCCCTCGCCGTATCCGGCGCGCAGTTGCCGCTGCTGGTACTCCCAGCGCTGGCGGGCGAGGCGGACATCGGGCGAGCCGGCCTCGTCGCTCGCGGCCGGGAGCGTGCCGACCTCGATGCCCGGCGCGTCGAGACTTTGCAGCCTGTCGGCCGGCAGGCCGGTCAGCAGGGCGATGCGCTGGCGCGCGACCCCGGCCAGCCGCGCGGCGCCATCCTGTTGCACCTGGGCTTCGGCAAAGGCGCTCAGGAAGGTCTGTTCATCCGATGCCAGCAGCAGGCCTTCC
>JASLDQ010000103.1 GCA_030151505.1 Chromobacteriaceae bacterium | reverse complement strand
CCGCGCGCTACAAGCTGGCGACCGTGGACATCGAGGATTATCTGGTGTTCGAGCAGATCGGCAAGAAGCGCGGGGCGATGAAATCGGGCGGTGCGATGGACGAGCAAAAGGCGGCCGAGATCATCCTGACCGACTTCCGTGATGGCCGCATCGGTCGCATCACGCTGGAGACGCCGGCGGAATGGGCGAGGATCGCGGCCGAGATCGCCGAGCGGCGGGAAGCCGAACTGGCGGAGCGCAAGCGGGAAGAGGCCGAGCGCAAAGCCCGTCAGCGGGACACGGACGACTAAGCAGAAGATAAATCGCGAGATGGACGGTGTTTCAGGGCAGACCAATGCAAGTCTAATGGCATAAGATGTGATCCTGCCGGATTCAGGCGGCCAGACCGCCCCTGATCAGTCTTATTGCCTTCGGAGTCCTGATGACCTTGCTGCGCTGGGTTGTGCCGCTGATGTCCTTGTTGCTGGTTGCCTGCGGCGTCGCGCCGGAACCGCCGCTGCGGATCGGGACCAATGTCTGGCTCGGTTACGAGCCACTCTACGTGGCCCGTCATGCCGGAACCCTGCCCGGCGGCGTCAAGCTGGTGGAGTACCCGACCACGGCCGAGGTCATCCGGGCGTTTCGCAACCGGACGCTGGAAGCCGCCGCCGTCACTCTCGACGAAGCCATTTCGATGGCGGAGGACGATGGGGAGCTCCGCATCGCCTTGCTGCTCGACCAATCCTATGGCGCCGATGCGCTGGTGGCCGCGCCGGCCATTCCGAACCTGAGGGCGCTGCGGGGCAAGGAAGTTGGCGCGGACAGCCTGACTCTGGGCGCTTATATATTGGGGCGGGCCTTGCGGCATGCTGGCATGTCACCTGCCGACGTCCGGATTCGCCAGCTGTCGATCGAACACCACGAAGCGGCGTTCGCGCAGGGGCTGGTCGATGCGGTGGTCTCGTTCGAGCCCATCGTGTCCAGGCTCGTGCGCCAGGGCGGCCGCGTGCTGTTCGACGGCCGCGCCATTCCGGGGGAAATCGTCGACGTGCTGGTCTACCGGCAGTCGCTCGAACAGCGTGACGCCCCCCGGCTGAAAGCAGTCGCACAAGGGTGGTTCACGGCGGTGGAGCAAATCGAGCGCCGCGATCCATCGACACTGGCAACCGTCGCGCGTCGCCAGAAACTGACCCAGTCCGAGCTGTCCGTCGCGCTGGGCGGCCTGCACTTCTCCACCCCGGACGAGAACCGGGCGGCCCTGGCCACCGATCACTCGGCATTCCAGCTGACCCTCACGCGCATGCACGCCCAGATGCGTTCCCTTGGTCTGGCCAGCGGCACCATCAACCCGGCCGGCCTGATCAGCCCCCACCTGACGGGAGCCCTGTGATGTCCCGGTTGCTGCGCTATCCGCTCCGCACCCTCGTTCCCGTACTCATCCTGTTGTTGCTGACGATCCTGCTGGTCTTGTCGCTCGGACAGCATCTGCTGAGCTCGCACGAAGACATCGAGGCGCGCGGGCGAGAAAGCGCCACGGCTGACATGAGCCGGCTGTATGGCGTGATGAGCGAGCCCCTGTTGAACGGCGACATGTCGTCGGTGCAGCGCATCCTGTCGGTCTCGAGTGCGGAGCCCAATGTCGAGGCGCTGTTGCTGGTCGGGCCGGATGGTGAGGTGCTGGCCGCCAGCCGCTTCGAGTGGGTGGGGCAACCGTTGGCCACGCTTGGTCTCGGCCTCGATCCGGCCGTGCTCGAGCATGTGCGGGCGCGCGAAACCACCCACTTGCTGAACGGCGGCCATGGCCGGTGGATCGATGCCTATACCGGCGTCCGGCTGGCCCCGGATGCAGGCCAGCTGCGCTCCAGCCGGATGGGGACGCTGGTGCTGCGCTACGATCTGGATTACGACAAGGCGCTGGCCCGCAACGAGGCGATCCAGCAGGGGCTGGTGTCGTGGCTGATGCTGCTGGCGTTGTCATTGATGCTCTACCTCGCCTTCCGCTGGGCAATCAGCCGGCGGCTGGAGCGGATGGTGGAAGCCCTCGAACGGCTGGGGCGGGGGGAGCCGGACGTGCGCGCCCACATCTATGGCGATGACGAAATCGCCCGGCTCGGGGCCGCGCTCGACGACATGGCCGACCGGCTCGAGACCAACCGGGCCGAGCTCGATCGGCGTCAGGCCGAAATCGAGGCCTCGTCGCGCCGTTACTGCGCGCTGTTCGAGTCCAGCCAGGAAGGCATCGTCATGCTGGATGAGCAAGGCGTGGTGCGGGATGCCAACCCCGCCGCCGCCCGGCTGACGGGATGCTCAGCCGGTGCGCTGGTGGGGCGGCCGCTGGTCGATCTGGTGGCGGATTGTACCGACGGACTGAGTCATTCCCGCCTGAACGTCGTGCTCAATGGCGCCGAGCGCGATGGCAGCGAAGTGGAGTTGCTGCTGGCGCATCCCGACAAGCCCGAAGGCATGCCGGTATCGCTGCGGGTGATGAGTCGGGGCGGCGGAAACGTCTGGTGCCTGCTGCACGATCTGAGCGAACGTCAGGCCAGCGAGCGGCGCCTGCGCTTCATGGCCGAGCATGACGACCTGACCGGCCTGCTCAACCGCTTTGCCTTTTCCCGCACGCTCGACGCGGTATTGACGGCCGCACCGGGCTCGCAAGAGGCGGTTACCCTGCTGCTGATCGACCTTGACCGGTTCAAGACCATCAACGACACCCTGGGTCACAGCGTCGGGGACGCCTTGCTGGTTGCCGTGGCCGGCCGCCTGCGCGATTACGCCGGCGCGGACGGCTTCGCCGCGCGGCATGGCGGAGACGAATTCCTGCTGTGCCTGCCCGGACTGGCGGCCGATGGTGCCGTCGAGCGCACGACCGAACTGCTGCACCTTCTGTCCCGGCCGTATCAGGTCAAGAGTTATACGCTGACCATCACCCCGAGCATCGGCATCAGCTGCGCGCCCGAGCACGCGCGGACGGCCGAACAGCTGATCCGCTTCGCCGATGTCGCCATGCACAAGGCCAAGGCCTCCGGGCGCAATGCCTGCTGCCTGTTCGTCGAGGCGCTCAAGCAGGGACTGCGGGAAAGGCTTGCCCTGGAAAATGCCCTGCACCATGCCCTTGCCCGCAACGAATTGTCGCTGGTGTTCCAGCCGCAGCTGGCGCTGAAACATGACGAGGTCACCGGGGTCGAGGCCCTGCTGCGCTGGAACAATCCCGAGCTGGGGGCGATCTCGCCGGTGGCATTCATCCCGATTGCGGAAGAAACCGGTCTGGTCCGGGCCATCGGTGCCTGGGTGCTGGACCAGGCCTGCGCACAACTGGCGGACTGGCTGAGGGCGGGCCTGCGGCTCTCGATGGCGGTCAACCTGTCCGCCGTCCAGTTCCGCGATGCGGATCTGGTGCAGCTGGTCCGGGCGACGTTGACGCGCCATGCCGTGCCGCCGGAACTGCTCGAGCTGGAAATCACCGAGAGCATGCTGATGGAGGACGTGGAGGCCGCCATCGGCTGCCTGCGCCAGCTGGCCGGACTGGGGGTCAAGCTGTCCATCGACGATTTCGGCACCGGGTATTCCAGCCTGGCCCATCTGAAGCGGCTGCCGTTCGACCGGCTCAAGATCGATCGGGCCTTTGTTCAGGATCTGGAAACCGACGGACAGACCCGCACCATCGTCGAGACCATCCTGCTGATGGCGAACTCGCTGGGCTTGGTCGTGGTGGCCGAGGGCGTGGAGACCAAGGCGCAGGCGCTGTTCCTGCGCGAGCAGGGGTGCGACCTGTTGCAGGGTTACTGGCTGGGACGGCCGATGGCGGCGTCCGCACTGCCGGCCTGGCTGACGCAGAGGCCGCATCTGCAACCGGTACCCGTCGAACCTTGAGAGGCAGACTAGAAAAAGGCCGGTGCTTGCGCACCGGCCTTTGTCGTTGGCGACGGGAAGTTGTCATTGCCTCATTCCTCGTCCCGTTCCGCATCGATCCCGAGTTCCTGCACCTTGCGGGTCAGCGTGTTGCGTCCGAGTCCAAGGATATGGGCGGCCTCGACCCGGCGACCGCCGGTGTGGGCCAGCGCCGTCCGGATCAGGGTGCTTTCGAACTGGCGGGTCAGGTCGTCGATGATGCCGATTTCGCCGCGGCGCAGACGCTCGGCGGCGAGATGGGCCAGCGGGACCAGCCAGTCGCATTCGCCCTGGGCGGGCATGGCCCCGGCGTCCTTCATTTCCGGCGGCAGGTCGGCCGGTTCGATGGTCTGACCCGGCGCCATTACGGTCAGCCAGTGGCAGATGTTCTCCAGCTGGCGCACGTTGCCGGGAAACCCATAGTGGCGCAGCTGCTCCATGGCCGGTTCCGACAGGCGCTTGGCCTCGACGCCGAGCGAAGCGGCGCTCTTGTGCAGGAAATGGCGGGCCAGCAGGGCCACGTCCTCGCGCCGTTCGCGCAAGGGCGGCAGGCGCAGGCGGATGACATTGAGGCGGTGGAACAGGTCTTCCCGGAACAGGCCGTCCTTCACCCGGACTTCGAGGTCCTGGTGGGTGGCGGCGATGACCCGTACATTGGCCTTGATCGGCGAATGACCACCGACACGGTAGAACTGACCATCCGACAGCACCCGCAGCAGCCGGGTCTGCAGCTCGATCGGCATGTCGCCGATTTCGTCGAGGAACAGGGTGCCACCTTCGGCCTCCTCGAAGCGGCCGCGCCGCTGGGTGGTGGCGCCGGTGAAGGAGCCGCGTTCGTGACCGAACAGTTCGCTCTCGAGCAGGTCGCGGGGGATGGCGGCGGTGTTGATCGCGATGAAGGGCTTGCTGGCGCGGTTGGAGTGGCGGTGCAGCGCATGGGCGACCAGTTCCTTGCCCGAGCCGGACTCGCCGGTGATGAGTACCGTCACCGAAGACTGCGACAAGCGGCCGATGGCGCGGAACACGTCCTGCATTGCCGGTGCCTGCCCCAGCAGCACCGGCAATGCCTCGGGGGCGTCGTCCTGCCGGGTCTCGCTCTCGGCCTCCTCCAGCGCCCGTTCGACCAGCTGGACCGCCTGGTCTATGTCGAAGGGCTTGGGCAGGTATTCGAAGGCCCCCCCCTGGAATGCCGAAACCGCGCTTTCCAGATCGGAATGGGCGGTCATGACGATGACCGGCAGGCTGGGGTGATCGGCCTTGATCTTGCCGAGGAACTTGAGACCGTCGGTACCCGGCATGCGGATGTCGCTGACCACCACCTTGGGAATGTCGTCGTACATGGCGTTCAGGGCGTCGTCGGCGGTGCTGAAGCTTTCGTAGCCGATGCCGGCGCGGCCCAGTGCCTTTTCCAGCACCCAGCGGATGGACTTGTCGTCGTCGATGATCCAGACGGGTTGGCTCATGGTTTTTTCTCCGTTTTGTCCATGATCGGCAGCAGGACGGTGAAGCAGGTCCGTCCCGGGCGCGATTCGAATTCGATGGTGCCCTGGTGTTGATGCACGAAAGTCTGGGCCAGCGTCAGGCCCAGTCCGGTGCCTTCGGCGCGGCCGGTCACGAGCGGATAGAACACGTGATCACGGATTTCCGCCGGAATGCCGGGGCCGTTGTCGATGATCTGCAGTTGCAGCGCCAGCGGGTAGCGCTTGCGGGCCAGCGTGATCTGGCGGGCGATGCGCGTGCGCAGCGTGATTTCGCCGACGCCGCTCAGGGCCTGCACCGCGTTCTTGACGATATTGAGCACGACCTGGATCAACTGCTCCTTGTCGGCGGTGAGCAGCGGCAGGCTGATGTCGTAGTCGCGCCGGATGGTGAGGCCGGCCGGATATTCGGCCAGCACCAGGCTGCGCACCCGCTCCAGCACCTCGTGGATGTTGACGTCCGGCTGGATATGCCGGCGGTTGGGCGCCAGCAGCCGGTCGACCAGCGATTGCAGGCGCAGGGCCTCTTGTGTGATGACCTCGAGGTATTCGGTCAGTTCCGGGCGATCCTCCAGCTCCAGCGCCAGCAACTGCGCCGCGCCGCGGATGCCGCCCAGGGGGTTCTTGATTTCGTGCGCGAGGTTGCGGATCAGCTCGCGGTTGGCCTGCTGCTGGATGAGCAGGCGTTCCTCGTTGGCGATGCGGATCTGCTGTTCGATCGGCCGCAGCTCGATCAGTGCGTCGCAATGGCCGACGCTGATCGGCGTGATGGTGCAGAACACGTGCAGCTGTTGCTGGTTGACGGTCTGGAGCGTCAGGTCGTGTTCGGTGAAGCTGAGGCTGCCGCCGATGGCGAGATTGAGCCCGGTGGTCAGCGGCCGGCTGTCGATGAACAGGCCGGGGAGGGTGAGCCGTGTCAGTTCCCGGCTGCCCAGGGCCAGGAGGTTTTCTGCCGCCGGATTGGCGTGGTGAATCGCACCGTGGCGGTCCACGGCAAGCACGGCGGTATCGAGAAGTTCGAGGCCGGCAAAGGCGTTGTCAGGCATGCGCAGTCACCGAATTGATCAATGGTTTCCATAAAGCAAAACGCAGGCCATGGAGATGGCAGGCGAGAGCTTGTCTGGGTACGGGGCGGCGGGGAAGGGGAAGGAGCCAGACCGGGGGGCGGCGGGAGGTCGACGCGGGCCGGTCACTGGCGTGCCGGCTCCCGGCGGCAACCCCGCAGAGCCCGGCCGGAGGGAGGATTGCCGCGCCGCAGTGCCTCAGCCCCGGCCGAGTTCCTTCTGCAGCGCGTCGATGTTCTTTTCCCGTTCCCGGACCGCGTCTTCCAGCTGCTTGATCCGGTCCTGGTATTTGACCGGATTCTTGTGTTCCGGGCCAAGGCGGATGGCCTTGCCTTCTTCCAGAGCCTTCCTAGCGTCGCTTAAGGCCTTCTGTTCGTTGGCGAGCTCCTGCTCCAGAATCTGGCGACGGCCCTGGTCGCGGTTCTTTTGCGTGTCGCTGTCCACATTCGGAAAGCCGGGCTGGCTGCCGCTATTGCCGCCGGCCTTGGCGGCGGGAGCCGGTGCCCGCGCCGGTGACGAGTAGGTGCTGATCGGCGGCAGGGTCAAGGGCTTGGCGCCGCGGTTCGGAACATTGGAGTAGGTGACGTGGCCGTCGTCATCGACGTTTTTGTAGATGGTGGCGGCAGACACCGGCAGGACGAGTACGCCGGCGAGAAGCGGTAGTAGAAGGCTTTTCATGACATGGTCGTTCCGGGGTGAGGTGATCTGATCATAGCGAAAACGCTGGCTCGGGATGACAAAAAAGGCGACACCGGAGTGTCGCCTTTGCGGGGAGTTCCCTGCGCCTGTTACAGCGAGTAGTACATGTCGAATTCGACCGGGTGCGGGGTCATGCGGATGCGGTTGACTTCGCCCATCTTCAGGTCGATGTAGGCATCGATCCAGTCATTGCTGAACACGCCGCCGCGGGTCAGGAACTCGCGGTCCTTGTTCAGGGCGTCGAGCGCTTCGTCGAGCGAGGCGCACACGGTCGGGATCAGCGCGTCTTCTTCCGGCGGCAGGTCGTACAGGTTCTTGCTGGCCGGTTCGCCCGGGTGGATCTTGTTCTGGATGCCGTCCAGACCGGCCATCATCAGGGCGGCGAAGCACAGGTACGGGTTGGCCGAAGGGTCCGGGAAGCGGGCTTCGATGCGGCGGGCCTTCGGGCTGGCCACGTGCGGAATGCGGATGGAGGCCGAGCGGTTCTTGGCCGAGTAGGCCAGCTTCACCGGAGCTTCGTAGTGCGGCACGAGGCGCTTGTACGAGTTGGTGCCCGGGTTGGTGATGGCGTTCAGAGCCTTGGCGTGCTTGATGATGCCGCCGATGTAGTACAGGGCCATTTCCGACAGGCCGGCGTAGCCGTCACCGGCGAACAGGTTCTGGCCGTCCTTCCAGATCGACTGGTGCACGTGCATGCCCGAGCCGTTGTCGCCGACGATCGGCTTCGGCATGAAGGTGGCGGTCTTGCCGTAGCTGTGGGCCACGTTCTGCACCACGTACTTCAGGGTCTGGGTCCAGTCGGCGCGCTTGGTCAGCGTGCTGAACTTGGTGCCAATTTCGCACTGGCCGGCGGTGGCGACTTCGTGGTGGTGCACTTCAACCGGCACGCCCAGCTCTTCCAGCACCAGACACATCTGCGAGCGGATGTCCTGGAAGCTGTCGACCGGCGGGACCGGGAAGTAGCCGCCCTTGACGCGCGGACGGTGGCCGGTGTTGGCGCCGTTGAGCGGATCGGCCGACGACCAGGCGCCTTCT
>JASLDQ010000370.1 GCA_030151505.1 Chromobacteriaceae bacterium | reverse complement strand
GCCGGTTGGGATGCGCTGGGGATTCCGTACCCGCAAGACAAGCAGGGCTGATCCGGACAGCTGCCACCGTCCGGTTGCGGGCGGGGGCAGCGGCCGTCATTCCCGGCGGCATGACATCTGCCTGCCTGGACCGCGAATGTTAGAATCCGCTCATGCGCTTCGCTTCCGCCCTCCTCAACACCTGCCTCGTCCTCGCGCTGTCCGGGCTGCTCTCGGCCTGCGGCACGACCGCCGCGCCAGCCGGACCGGCGCCGGCCGGCTATTACCGGGTCAAGCCGGGCGACACGCTGTTCCGCATCGCGCAGAACCACGGCCAGACCGTGAACAGTCTGGCCGACTGGAACCAGCTCAGGGACACCCACAGCATCGAGGCCGGCCAGCTGCTGCGGGTCGTGCCGCCAGTCAATGCAGGACCGGCCAGCGCTTCGCGCCCGGCCAGCCCGGCGCCTGCAAAGCGCGCCGCCCGACCGGCAACCGCCGCCGCGCCGGCCGCCTCCCGTCCCGCGCTGGTGTGGCCCGTCAAGGGCGAGGTCATTTCCCGTTTCAACGGCAGCAGCAGCAAGGGCATCGACATCGCCGGCCGCGAGGGCGAACCGGTGGTGGCGGCTGCGGCAGGCAAGATCGTCTACGCCGGAGCCGGCATCGATGCCTACGGCAAGCTGCTGATCATCAAGCACAACAATGATTTCCTGACCGCCTACGCCCATAACCAGAATCTGCTGGTCAAGGAGGGAACGCAGGTGAAGCAGGGCCAGAGAATCGCCACGCTTGGCCGCAGCGGCACCAACCGGTTCAAATTACAGTTTCAGGTCAGGTACAAAGGCAAGGCCGTCGATCCCGTGGCCTATCTGCCTTAGCGGGGCGATCAAGGTCCCAGCCGGCCAATTGCAAGCCTCTGGCCGGCCTCGCTTGTATTGATGTGACAGTAAGTAGCTTGGTGGGCACCCTTGGCGGCGCTCGCAAGGTCAGCCACAGCGGTTGCGACGGGACACGCCGGCCAAGCCGGACGGCGATGCCGCAAAGGGAACCGGCTCCCGAGGTCGACGGTCAGGGCAAGCCCTGCCATACAGGCTTTCCCCACACTCCCCCCGCCCTGCTCTGCCGGACGGCGCTCGGGCCGGCACCCCCTCTCGGGCCAGACACGCCAGCCCCCGTCATGGAGCCATCATGGCCCCCACGCGGTCCCTTCGCGGGCGGACTTACAGCAAGCCGGCCTTGGCCATGGCCCAGCGCTGCTTGATCTCGCCGGACAGCTGCGCCACGGCAGTCGCGTACAGCGTGCTCTTGTTGTAGCGGGTAATGGTGTAGAAGTTCTGCAGCCCCAGCCAGTATTCGGTCACGCCCGGAGCGGTTTCGAGCGGATACAGCACGGCCAGCGCGTCCGGGTTGAGGCCACCCTGCGGCGTGACGCCCATGTTCTGCAGCTCGGCCACGGTGTAGTGCAGGTTGAATTTGTCAGCCCCCAGCCGCGCGGCGGCATCCTGCGGCGGCGTATTGGCCGGCCAGTAGATGTCGGCGCCGTGCTGCCAGCCGTGCAGCTTGAGGTAATTCGCCACCGAACCGATCGCGTCGGCCTGGCTGTTCCAGATGTCGCGCTTGCCGTTGCCGTCGAAGTCCACCGCCCATTTGCGGAAGCTGGACGGCATGAACTGCGGCATGCCCATCGCGCCGGCGTAGGATCCCTTGTAGCTCAGCGGATCGCCTTTTTCCTCCGCCGCGAGTTGCAGGAATTCGGCCAGCTCGCCCTGGAAATACTCGGCCCGGCGCGGGTAGTCGAATGCGACGGTGGCCAGCGCATCGGCCACGCGGAAGCTGCCCATATTGCGGCCGTAACCGGTTTCGATGCCGAGGATGGCGACGATCACCTCGGGGTCGACGCCGAAACGCTGCTCGGCGGCCTCGAGCTGCGCGGCGTAGCGCAGCCAGAACTTGGCGCCATCGTCGGCCAGCCGGGCATTCACGTGCGCCGGACGGAACTGGTACCACGGGCGCGAGGTGCTGGGACGGTCCAGAATCGACAGGATATTGGGCTTGAACACCACCTGCCGCAGCGATTCGGTGACGGCGGCGCGGTCAAGTCCCCGTTCCTTCACCACCCGATCAATGAAGGCCCGCGTTTCCGGGCGCGCCAGCAAGGCTTCATCGGCTTGGGCAAAAAGAGGCAGCGCGGCCAGCGCCGCGGTGATCAGCAAAGGTTTCATGGATGGCTTTCGAATGCCGCTCTGGGCTTCAGTTCGGTTTGGACAGGGCGCTGGACACCAGCCGGGCGGTAATGTCGACGATGGGGATGACCCGCTCGTAGTTCATCCGGGTCGGGCCGATCACCCCGAGGGAGCCGACCACCTGGCCGTCGATATCGTAAGGCGCGGTGACGACGGTGCAGCCGTCCAGCGTGGTCACGCCGGATTCGTCGCCGATGAAGAGCCGCACGCCCTGGGCGCGGCGGCTCTGGTTGAGCAGGCTCAGGAGTTCGGTCTTGTGCTCGAACATGTCGAACAGCTTGCGCAGCGAGCCCAGGTCGGACGACAGCTCCTCCACCTTGAGCAGATTGCGCTCGCCGCTGACCACCACCGCCGCGCCGGGATCGCCCAGCGCGCTCTTGCCGGCCTGGATCGCGGCCGTCATCAGGGCGGCAATATGGCCCTGCAGTTGCTGCAGCTCCTGCTCCAGCTCGTCGACGATGCCGTCGAGCGCCTGGCCGGCATAATGGTGGTTGAGCCAGTTGGCGGCTTCGACCAGCTCGGACGGGGTGTAGTCGCGCTCGGTAAACAACAGGTGGTTCTGCACGTCGCCGTGCGGCGTGACGATGATAAGCAGCACCCGCCGCGCCGACAGGCGCAGGAACTCGATCTGGCGAAAGGCAATGTCGGCGCGCTGCGGCGTCACCACCACCCCGGCGAAACGGGTCAGGTCGGACAGCAGGTGCGAGGCCGCCTTGACCAGGCGCTTGGGACTGTCCGGGATGATCTCGCTGGCCAGCTGCCGGCGGAAATTCTGGTCGAGCGGCTGAATGGTGAGCAGGTTGTCGACGAACACGCGGTAACCCCTCGCCGTCGGCACCCGGCCGGCCGAGGTATGCGGACTGCTGACCAGCCCCATGTGCTCCAGATCGGCCATCACGTTGCGGATCGACGCGGCGCTCAGCTCCAGCCCGGACAGGCGGGACAGCGTGCGGGAGCCGACCGGCTGGCCATCGGCGATGTAGTTTTCGACGAGCGCCTTCAAGAGGCGCTGAGCGCGTTCATTCAGCATGACAGCCATTCTACACGTCAGGGTCTATCCGATAAGTGGCAGCATGTTGCGGAATTGCAATCGCCCGCGATGGCACGACGCTCCTGCCCCAGGCGCGCCGCCCTGCTGAAAGCGGACAAAAATCCCGCAAGAAACGGATAGTGCCTTGATGCAAATCAAAATTACCATGCCGCGAGCGGTATAGCGGGGCGATTTCTTTCATGCGATAGTGCAGCATCCCGCCCCGGTTCGGCACGAACCCGACCACGTTGCCGAACCGCCCCGATTGAACTAATACCAAACCCTGGTGCTTCAATCGCCAAATATATTGGGACAATCATTCGGGAATATTTCAGCCTGCTCCAATAAAAAGGCTGAATACATAAAAACAGCAACACCAGAAAAATACAGACTGACTACAGAGGAAGACATTCAAGATGG
>JASLDQ010000134.1 GCA_030151505.1 Chromobacteriaceae bacterium | reverse complement strand
TGCGACGCCACCGACATCGGCAAGACCATCCACGCTCACCCGACCCTGGGCGAGAGCATCGGCATGGCGGCCGAGGTGGCGCACGGCAGCTGCACCGACCTGCCGCCGCAGCGCAAGAAATAAGCGCGGTCGCAGTCTTGCGGCAAGACGGGCGATTCCCTCGGGAGTCGCCCGTTTTTCGTTTCATGCAAAACCGTAGTTCTACTCGGCCGAAACCATGTTCACGGCATAGGTTTCGGGCATAATGGCCGCCACGAAATTGAAGCCACCGACTCCGATCCGATGACTGCCCGTCCCCATCCTGCAGCGCCACTCGTCAAGCAGCCCATGCTGCGGCTGCGGCGTACCGTGCTGGGCTTCTTCTGGGCGCTGGTGCTCTTGGCCGTCGTCAGCACGGCGGTGACCGGCTGGCTGAGCTACCGGCAGACGCTGGCGGCCGCCCGGGCCGAACTGGCCACCCTCACCCGGGCCATCGAGGTACACATCGGTCACTCCCTGCGCGCCTCGACCAACCGCATCATCACCACCGCGCGCGACCGGCAGTTCCTCGAAGCGTTCCGCAGCAATAACGAATTCCAGCAGTACAACATCATGCTGGAATCCCTGATGATGGAGCCGCAGGCGTATTTCTTCGCCACCATCGACCGCACCGGCCGGGCGGCTGCCATCACCATGCAGTATCCGATCGGCAGGATCACCCTGTCCGACCGCGACTATTTCCAGCTCCTGCGCGACCATCCGCGCCAGCTCTTCGCCATCGGCAACCCCGCCCGCAACCGCATCGACCAGCGCCCCTTCATCCCGCTCGCCGTCCCCATCAACAACGCGGCAGGCTTCGACGGCGTGCTGGTCGCCGGGCTCGACCCGAACCATTTCCGCCAGTTTCACCAGTCGCTCAATCTGGACAGCCAGACCCGGGTGGAACTGGTGCGCAACGACGGCGTGCTGCTGCTGAACTATCCCTTCGACCAGGAGCGGCTGGGGGAAACCATCCCCGATACCGAATACCGTTCCGTCCTGTCCGGCCAGAACCAGCACGGCACACTCGACATCACCGGCGATCCGCCGATGCTGCTGGCCTACAGCCGTCTCGAAAACCTGCCGCTCATCATCACCGTGGCCAAGCCGCGCGACACCATCCTGGCCCGCTGGACGCAGGACATGCTGGCCAAGAGCCTGGTCACGATCCTGCTGCTGGGCGGGATCAGCGCCTTCATGCTGCTGCTGCTCAAACATCTCAAGCGGCTCAGCCGCAGCGAACAGGACCTCTACCTCACCCAGTTCGCCGTCGACCACGGCGCGGATCTGGTGATCTGGGTCGACGAAAGCGGCCGCATCAGTTTCGCCAACCGTACCGCCCAACGCCGCCTCGGTCTCGACAGCGCCGAACTGTCCGGTCGCCACATCGGCAAGCTCGATCCCTCCCTGACCCCGGCCGCCTGGGCCAAACTGTGGCAATCGATCCACAACTTCCGCTCGCTCGGCTTCGAGACCCGCCTGCAGAACTGCAACGGCGACAGCTTCCCGACCGAGGTGTCGGCCAGCTACGTCGAAATGGAAACCCGCGGCGCCTTCGTCTGTCTGGTCGGCCGCGACATCAGCGAACGCAAGCATGCCGAAATCGCCCTGTCCGACGGTGAACGCCGGCTGCGGATGGCGCTCGAGGCCTCGGACACCGGGCTATACGAAATCGACCTGGTCAGCAACGAACTGCTGCAGGGCGCCGATTTCCTGCAACGCTACGGCTACGGGCCGGAGATGACGCTGGCGGACTGGTTCGCCGCCGTCCACCCGGACGACGCCGACCGGGTCAAGAACCAGTTCGTCAACTGGCGGCAGGAAAGCTGCGAGCGGATCGAAACCGAGTACCGTCTGCTCGACACCGACGGCGGCGTCCACTGGCTGCTGGTGAAGGGCCAGTTTGTCGACCCCGGCGCCGACGGCCAGCCACAGCGCCTGGTCGGCACCCTCAACGACATCACCGAACGCAAGCGCACCGCCGAACGCTTCGAGCACTTCGCCCGCTACGACGCGCTCACCGGGCTGGCCAACCGCTATTACCTCAACGAAAAGCTGGCGGCCGCCATCGAGACGGCGCGCGATACCGAGACCGAAGTGGGTGTGCTGTTCATCGACCTCGACCACTTCAAGAACATCAACGACTCGCTCGGCCACTCGGTCGGCGACGAGCTGCTGAAGGAAGTCGCCAACAGCCTGGCCGACTTCCTGTCGCCGAAGGACACGCTGGCGCGGCTGGGCGGGGACGAGTTCCTGATCGTGCTGCCGGACACCAACCAGCGCGAGGCGGGCGAAATCGCCGCCTGCATCGTCACCGCGATGTCGATGCCGCTCCGGGTCGGCCAGCGCGAGCTGTCCACCACGCCGACCATCGGCATCAGCCTGTTCCCGCAGGACGGCGACGAAGCCGAGGCGCTGATCCGCAATGCCGACGCGGCGATGTACAAGGCCAAGTCGCGCGGACGCAACACCTACGAGTTCTACACCCGCGACATGAATGCGCAGGCGGCCGAGCGGCTGGAAATGGAAAGCCAGCTGCGCACCGCCCACCTGCGCGGCGAGCTGCAACTGCACTACCAGCCGCAGATCAACAGCCATACCGGCGCGGTGATCGGCTGCGAGGCGCTGATGCGCTGGCGCCACCCGGAGCTGGGGCTGGTGTCGCCGGGCCGTTTCATTCCGATCGCGGAGGAATCCGGCCTGATCGTGCCGATGGGCAACTGGGCGATCTACGAAGCCTGCCGCCAGAACGTGGCGTGGCGGCGCGCCGGCCTGCCGCCGGTCACGGTGGCGGTCAACCTGTCCAGCCTGCAGTTCCAGCAGCCCAACTTCGTCGACGTGGTGGCCGATGCGCTGGAGGAAACCGGCCTCGACGCCGGCAGCCTCGAGCTGGAACTGACCGAGAGCATCGTGATGAACGATGTGGAGCAGGTCATCGCCATCATGGAGCAGCTCAAGGAGCTGGGGGTGCAGATGTCGATCGACGATTTCGGCACCGGCTACTCCAGCCTCAGCTACCTCAAGCGCTTCCCGGTCGACAAGCTCAAGATCGACCAGAGCTTCGTGCGCGACCTGGAAAAGGACGAATCGGACGCCGCCATCGTGCGGGCCGTGATCGCGGTGGGCCAGAACCTCGACCTCAAGCTGATCGCCGAAGGGGTCGAGACCGCCGGCCAGTTCGAATTCCTGCGCGCGGCCGGGGTCGAGGAAATCCAGGGCTACTACTTCAGCAAACCGCTAATGGCGACCGACTTTGCCGACCGCCTGGCCTGCCAGCCGGTCTACAGTCTGCCGACCGCGGCGACCGCGTAAGCGGCCGGCACGATGACCGGCAGGCCGGGCGGTTCGGGCGCTCTGCCTGACAATGCAGGATGAGTAGCCGGCAGCGGCCGCCATCGCCCGCCGGTTTTTTTCTCGCTCCGCCCGCCGACTTGTCATTTTTCCGTAACAGCCTGTTTTTATCCTCGCCATAATTGTGCAAAGGAAAGAAACATGCCCGCCAACATTCTGCTGGTCGAAGACGAACCCGCCATCCAGGAACTGATCGCGTTCAACCTGGGCCAAGCCGGTCACCACGTGCTGCGTGCCGACAGCGCCGAAGCCGCCGCCGCACTGGTGAAGAGCGCGCTGCCCGATCTGGTGCTGCTGGACTGGATGCTGCCGGGGGCATCCGGCGTCGAGTTCGCCAAGAAGCTGCGCGCCGAAGAACGCACCCGCGACGTCCCCATCATCATGCTGACCGCCCGCTCGGACGAGCAGGACAAGATCACCGGACTGGAAGTCGGCGCCGACGACTACATCACCAAGCCGTTCAGTCCGCGCGAGCTGCAGGCGCGCATCAAGGCCGTGCTGCGCCGCCGCGCGCCGCAGATGACCGACGACGCAGTCGAGGTGCGCGGCCTGAGGCTCGATCCGGTCACACACCGGGTCAGCGCCGACGAGCAGATGCTCGAACTCGGCCCGACCGAATTCCGCCTGCTGCATTTCTTCATGACCCATCCGGAGCGGGTGCATTCGCGCACCCAGCTGCTCGACCAGGTGTGGGGCGACCATGTGTTCGTCGAGGAACGCACCGTCGACGTCCACATCCGCCGCCTGCGCAGCTCGCTCGAGGCCAGCGGCCACGACAGCCTGATCCAGACTGTGCGCGGTACCGGCTACCGCTTCTCCACCCAGCCATGAGACTCCCTTGCAAGCTTTCCTGACCCGTTGTCTCACCTGGGCCGGCGTGATCGCCCTGTTCGCGCTGGCGGCCTGGCTGGGCGCCGGCAATGCGGCGCTGTTCGCCGTCCTCGCACTCGGCGCGACGATGTGGCTGCTGTTCCACCTCTATCACGTCGCCTTGCTGCTGCGCTGGCTGCGCCACCCTGAACCGGAGCGCATTCCCGAGGGCATGGGGGTGTGGCAGCAGGTGTTCGCCAAGCTCTACCGCCAGGCGCGCCAGCAGTCCAAAAGCCAGAAGAAGCTCGCCAACGCGCTCGAGCGTTTCATCAACGCCGGGGAGGCGATGCCGGACGGCGTGGTGGTGCTGGACGACAGCGACCGAATCGAGTGGCTCAATCCGATGGCGGTCGGCCATTTCGGGCTGGACCGCAAGCGCGACGTCGGCAACCTGATTGTCAATCTGGTGCGCCAGCCGGGCTTTCACGCCTATCTGGCCGAGCAGCGCTACAGCCAGCCGCTGATCCTGCGCCAGAGCCATCCGCAGGAGCTGGTGCTGTCGATCCAGCTGGTGCCGTTCGATTCCACCCGCAAGCTGGTGCTGTCGCGCGACATCACCCAGCTGGAACGGGTGCAGACCGTCCACCGCGACTTCGTCGCCAACGTCTCGCACGAGCTGCGCACGCCGCTGACGGTGATCGGCGGCTTCGTCGAGACCCTGGCCGACATGCCCGAGCCCGATCCGGCGGCGGTGCGGCAGTTCCTGCCGTTGATGATGGAGCAGGCGCGGCGGATGCAGAGCCTGGTGGAAGACCTGCTGACGCTGTCGCGGCTGGAGAACAGCCCGCGCGCCAGCCAGAGCGACAAGGTGGACATGCGGGAAATGCTGGCGACGCTGATGGTCGAAGCGGAAGGACTGAGTCACGGCCGCCATACCGTGCAGCTCGAACAGGACAGCGACGCCGACCTGTGGGGGGCGCAGGCGGAGCTGCACAGCGCCTTCGGCAATCTGGTCTCGAATGCGGTGCGCTACACCCCGGACGGCGGCCACATCATCCTGAACTGGAAAGAGGCGGACGGCCGCGGCGTGTTCAGCGTCAAGGATAGCGGCATCGGCATCGCCCGCGAGCACCTGCCGCGCCTGACCGAACGCTTCTACCGCGTCGACCGCGGCCGCTCGCGCAGCTCGGGCGGCACCGGACTGGGGCTCGCCATCGTCAAGCACGTGCTGGCCCGCCACACCGCGCGGCTCGACATCCAGAGCGAGCCGGATCGCGGCAGCACCTTCAGCGTCAGCTTCCCGCCGGAGCGGGTCGCCCGGCCGGACTGACAAATTTGGCGGACAAGGAAACGCCGCGCTAGGATGCGAGTCGAATAAAAACCAGGGCCGGCCGGACTGTCGCCCGCCGCCCGCAAGGACTCGCCACCATGAAGAACCGTCTGACTTCCATCCGCCCGCTGGGCCAGCGTCTCTGGCTCGACAACCTCTCGCGCGAACTGATCGCCTCGGGCGAGCTGGCCCGCCTGATCCGCGAGGACGGCATCGCCGGGGTGACATCCAACCCGGCGATCTTCCACAAGGCCATCGCCCACGATCCGCGCTACCGCGACGATCTGGCCGCGCTCAGGCAGCGGCACGACCTCGGCGCCGAGGCGCGCTACGAGGCACTGGTGATCCCCGACATCCGCGCCGCCTGCGACCTGCTGGCGCCGCAGTACGACGCCAGCCACGGCGACGACGGCTACGTCAGCCTCGAGGTCGCGCCGGCGCTGGCGCACGACGAAGCGGGCACCGTCGCCGCCGCCCGCCGCCTGTGGGCCGCGATCGACCGCCCCAACGCCATGATCAAGGTGCCGGCCACCGCCGCCGGGGTCAACGCGCTGCGCCAGCTGATCGCCGAGGGCATCAACGTCAACATCACCCTGCTGTTTTCCGCCCGCCAGGTCGAAGCGGTGTGGAGCGGCTACGTCGCCGGCCTCAGCGCCCGCGCCGACGCCGGCCTGCCGCTGCATCACGTCAAGGCGGTGGCGAGCTTCTTCCTGTCGCGGGTCGATACCCTGCTCGACCCGCAGTTGCCGGCCGTGCGGCAGGGCCGGACCGCGATCGCGCTGTCTAGGTCGGTCTACCAGCGCTACCGCGAACGCTTCCACACCTCGTCGGAATTCGCGCCGCTGCGCGCGCTCGGCGCCCGCCCGCAGTACCTGCTGTGGGCCAGCACCGGTACCAAGAACCCGGCCTACTCCGACGTGCTCTACGTCGAAACGCTGATCGGCCCCGAAACGGTCAACACCGTGCCGGACGCCACGCTGGCCGCCTTCCGCGACCACGGCACGGCAAGCGCCACGCTGGAAACCGGGCTGGACGAGGCCCAGGCACAGCTGGCGGCCGTGGCCGAAGCCGGCATCGACCTGGGCGAGGTCGGCGAAGCGCTGCAGGAGGCCGGGCTCAAGCTGTTCGAGGACGCCTACGCGGCGCTACTGGCGCTGACGGCCTGAGGCCCGGAGTCCCCGCGCCCGCGACGTGCAAACGGCGGGATGGCAAAAAAGCTCCGGTGCCACGGCGCACCGTGGCGGCGCACCCGGTCCGCTCCCGTCTCCCGCCGGAAGCCGCGCGGACAGGCGACCTCCCCCGGAAACGGGGACTTGGCCGGACCGGCCGGGGCGGCACCGTCTCCCTCCGACCGCTGCACACGCGCCGACAGGCCGGGACGTGAAATACGGCTAGCTCCGCCGCCGCGCCTGCATCGGGATGCCGATGCGGGCCAGCTCGTCCGGCGCCAGCAGTTCGACCGCGCGGGCGAACACGCCGGCTTCCTCGCGCGCGGCGTGTTCGCGATAGCGCGTGGCGAAATCGCGGGCGAGCTGCGGATCGAGTGCGTTGAGGTCGCCATCGGCCAGCGCCTGCAGTTG
This sequence comes from Chromobacteriaceae bacterium, assembly GCA_030151505.1. GTDB lineage: Bacteria > Pseudomonadota > Gammaproteobacteria > Burkholderiales > Aquaspirillaceae > JASLDQ01. The sequence continues at coordinate 9,183 of JASLDQ010000134.1, read as the reverse complement.
CAGGCGCAGTTGCGCCCACAAGGCGCCCAGTTCGATGTGTTCGCCAGCCAGCCGCGCCACTTCGGATGCCAGCCCGGGATCGCGCCGCACCAGCAGCGGAAACAGGTCGCGCTCCTCGTCCTGATGATGCAGCGGACCGGCGACGTCGAAGTAGCGCAGCACGCCGGCAATGGTGTTGCGGGCGCCGGCGCCTAGGCCGTGCCGGGCGAGATAGTCGGGAAGTTGCTCGAGATGGCCGGCGAAGCGGCGCACCTTGTCGTGGCAGGCGTGCAGCATGTCGAGCGGGGCGTCGAAGCCCGGCGCCTGGTCGCCACTGGGGTCGGTTGGCAGCATGGTGATGTTCCTCGTGCGGGATTTCGGTATCGTTGTCGGTCTTATATAAGCCGGAACCGTGCCACATGCTTATCGACGATCAAGGAATCTGCGATTCGGCCCGCGTGGTCGCCTCGCCCAACTGCGACGAGCGGCCGGACGGCAACCCGGTCGAACTGCTGGTGATCCACCACATCAGCCTGCCGCCGGACCAGTATGGCGGCCCCGGCGTCGAGCAGTTGTTCAGCAACACGCTGGATCCGGCCGAGCACCCCTACTACGCCGGCATCGCACACCTGCGGGTGTCCAGCCACTTCTTCATCCGCCGCGACGGCGAGCTGCTGCAGTTCGTCCCGACCGGCAAGCGCGCCTGGCATGCCGGCGCCTCGAACTGGCGCGGGCGCGAACGCTGCAATGATTTTTCCATCGGGGTCGAGCTGGAAGGCAACGAAACCGATCCGTACACCGACGCCCAGTACGACCGGCTCACCGAATTGGTGCACGCTCTGCGCCAGCGCTATCCGACGCTGGCGGAAATGAGCGGCCATGAACACATCGCCCCGGGGCGCAAGCGCGATCCGGGGCCGACGTTCGAGTGGCGACGCCTCGCTGCCTGCGGGTTGCCGCTGTGGCGCGGCGATCAGGCGATCTGACGCCCGCCAAGCCGCTCGACCACCATCACCAGCCCCATGCCGGCTGCCATGCCGGCCAGATAAATCCAGCCCTGCCACAGCCCGGCGCCGGCCAGCACCAGCCCCGGCCCCGGACAAATGCCCGCCAGCCCCCAGCCGATGCCGAACAAAAGACTGCCGCCAAGCAGGCGTGGGGTCAGCCTGGCGGATGGCGCCGGAATCCGGGCGGGCTCGCCCAGCAGGCTGTGGCTGCGGCCCTGCATCAGCCGGAAAGGGATGAAGGCGGCGGCGATCGCACCCATCATCACCAGCGCGAGGCTCGGGTCCCATTCACCGGCGAGATCGAGAAACCCCAGCACCTTGGCCGGATTGGCCATGCCGGCGACGATCAGGCCCAGGCCGAAGGCAAAGCCGGTCACAAGGGCGGAAAGCGTGGTCTTTTTCATGTCAGGCTCCCAGCAGGTGGCGCGCGACGAACACGGTGGCGAAGCCGGTGGCCATGAAGGCCAGCGTGGCCGCGAGCGAGCGCGGCGACAGGCGCGCCAGCCCGCAGACGCCGTGACCGCTGGTGCAGCCGCTGCCCAGCCGGGTGCCGATGCCGACGATCAGGCCGGCCGCCAGCAGCAGGGCGGGGTGGCCCGACACCTGCACCGCCGGCAGCTCGCCCGCCAGCCGCCACGCCAGCGGCGCCAGCACGATGCCGAGCAGGAAGGCCAGCGCGACCGCCTTGTTGCTGCCGGCTTCGAGCAGGCTGCCGAACATGCCGCTGATGCCGGCGACCCGGCCGTTGAGCAGCGCGAACGTGCCGGCGGCGCCGCCCAGGATCGCGCCGCCGATCAGCGCCGAGGCCGGCGTGAACAGGTCCCAGGCGATCATGCGGCCTCTCCTTGCGCGAGGGTTTCCGGCGCGTGGGTCTCGCAGAAAATCTGGTGCAGGGTGGCCAGGATGGCCAGCGCCTCGGGACGGGCGACGCGGTAATACACCCACTTGCCGTCGCGACGGGTGTCAACCAGCCCCTCGTTGCGCAGCACGCCGAGCTGCTGCGACAGGGTGGGTTGATGGATACCGGTCAGGGTTTCCAGCTCGCTGACGGTTTTTTCACCGTCGACCAGCTGGCACAAGAGCAGCAGGCGGTCGGGATTGGACAGGCTTTTCAGCAAGGCGGCGGCCTGCCCGGCGTTGTTGCGCAACAGTTCGATATCCATGGTAATTCGACAGGATTTTCGGATTGGGATGGTCACATTATATATTTTTATATATTGAAAGCAAGCCGAAAACCGGCGCTGAGCCAGCCACCCGCCCCGACCTTAGCACCTGTATTTTCTGGACTTTCCGTCATCAAACGGTAAACTTCGACTCGTCTTCACAGCCCCACATCCACTGGATGGACCCCTACCCCAGTCTTCCCGCCGCGCCCCTGGCCCTCGTGCACGAGCGCGGCATTCCGGCCTTCGGCATGTATCAGGGCATCGTCGAGAAAATCGACTGGCGCCCGCTGGCCGTCCCCCTGCTTTCCCGCCTGACCCGCAAGCTGCACCACAAGCGCTGGCAGTACGCCTGCGTGGGCGGCGAGGCCTTCTTTCTCGGCGTCGCCATCGTCGACACCGGCTGGGCCGCCACCGCGTTCTGCTACCTGTTCGACCGCCATACCCGGCAAATCGAAGCCGGCTTTTCCGTCACCGGCCTGCCGCACGTGCATGCCCGGTTGAGCGACGCCGTCTTCGGCGACGCCGAATTCAAGTCCGGCCCGCGCCGCCTCACCTTCAAGCGACAGGCGGACCGGCTGGAGCTGTCCATCGCCGCGCCGGAAATGCGGGTGGCCGCCCACCTGCCGCTGACGGACACGCCACCGGTGCTGGCCGCCATCGCCCCGGCCAACTGGCTGGCCCACTCCACCCACAAGGTCGGCGGGCTGGCGGCGGTCGGCTTCGTCGACGCGGCCGGCAAACGCTATTCGCTCAACGGCGCCACCGCCGCGCTGGATTCGTCCAACGGTCTGCTGGCACGCCACACCCGCTGGCGCTGGGCCAGTGCGCACAACCGCGAGCTGGGCTTCAACCTGCAGGCCGGCTTCATGGGCACCGCCGAAAACGCCCTGTGGCTGGACGGCCAGTTGTGGCGCGTCGGCGAAGTGGAGTTCGATTTCGACCCGGACCGACCCGACGCACCGTGGACCCTCCAATCGAAAGACGGCCTGGTCGATCTCCGCTTCACCCCGGAAGGCGTGCGCCGCGAGGATCGCAACTTCGGCCTGGCCAGGAGCCGCTACGTCCAGCCGGTCGGCACCTTCGACGGCTGGCTCAAGCCCTACCCATCGGCCGCGCCGCGCCCGGTTAGCGCCCTGCTCGGCGTCACCGAAGACCATGAATCGCTCTGGTAAGCCCACCGGCCGCACGGCCGGCCTCGGCATTCTCGGCGGCACCTTCGACCCCGTCCACCGCGCCCACCTGCGGCTGGCCTGCGCGCTGCGCGACGAGCTCGGGCTGGCCGAAGTGCGGCTGATGCCGGCCGGCATCCCGCCGCACCGCGCCGCTCCCGCCGCCGCCGCCGGGCACCGGGTGGCCATGGCCCGGCTGGCGATCGAGACCGAACCCGGCCTGACGGTCGACCCGCGCGAAATCCTCCGTGCCACGCCGTGCTACACCGTGGAAACACTGGAAGAATTGCGCGCCGAGCTCGGCCCGGACGTACCGGTCTGGTGGCTGATCGGCGGCGACCAGCTGGCGGGCTTCGCCACCTGGCACCGCTGGCGCGACATTCTGGCGCTCTGCCATCTGGCCGTCGCCGCCCGCCCCGGCTGGGAGCCCGGCGGGGCCAGTCTCCCGCCCGAGCTGGCGGAACGCTGGCAGGCACGGCAAGCGATTGATTTTGCAAACCTTCCGCCAGCAGGTAGAATCCGCGCCCTGTCTTTATCCCCGGTAGACGTATCGGCCACCGCCATCCGCGCCGATCTGGCCGCCGGCGGCACCGGTCTGGGCCAGCTCGCCCCCGCCGTGCTCGACTACATCCGCCGTCACCGGCTCTACCAACCGAACAAGGTTTGAATCCCGCATGAATCCCGAACAAATTGCCGCCCTGGCCGTCGAAGCCCTCGAAGACATCAAGGGCAAGGACATCGTCAATCTCGACACCACCTCGCTCACCTCGCTGTTCAACCGCCTGATCGTCTGCACCGGCGACTCCAACCGCCAGGTCAAGGCGCTGGCCAACAGCGTCCACGTCAAGCTCAAGGAAGCCGGCGTCGACATCGTCGGCACCGAAGGCGAAGAATCGGGCGAATGGGTGCTGGTCGATGCCGGCGACGTGGTGGTCCACGTCATGCTGCCGGCCGTGCGCGACTACTACGACCTCGAAGCACTGTGGGGCGGCCAGAAGCCCGGCTTCACCCCGCCGGGCGGCGTGCGCCCGTGGAACGCGGCGTAACCCTCCCGGCAACACCGCGATGCGATGGGACACCGCCGCATCGCCCGCCTTGCGCCTGACATTCCCCGCTCCCCTCACAGCATGAAAATCACCCTCCTCGCCGTCGGCACCAAGATGCCCAAGTGGGTCGACGACGCCTACGCCGATTACGCCAAGCGCCTGCCGCGCGAAGTGGAACTGAAGCTGGTCGAGATCAAGCCGGAAAAACGCGGCGGCGGCGTCAATGCCGAACGCGGCATCGCCGCCGAACACGCGCGACTGCTGGCAGCGATTCCGCCGCGCAGCAAGCTGGTGGTACTGGACGAACGCGGCCGCAACTGGACCTCGATGCAACTCGCGGCCGGACTGAAGGACTGGCTCGCGTCCGGCGACGATATCTGCATCGTCATCGGCGGTGCCGACGGTCTGTCGGCCGAGCTGAAGCAGCGCGCCGACCTGCTGCTGCAGTTGTCGGCCCTGACCCTGCCGCACGGCATGGTGCGGGTGCTGCTGGCCGAACAGGTCTACCGCGCGGTGTCCATCCTCAACGGCCACCCCTACCACCGCGAGTAGGTACGGCCCGACGGCACGGACCGCGTGAATTCCAGCGATCAAAACCGCGCCATACCGGTTTGCGAGACGGCCACGACACTCAAGATCACTGCCGACCTGGACGGCTGGCCCAGTCGTCCATATCCCCCTCACGCTCGAACGGATAGCGCGGACGGATAGGAAGCGGGTCGCGAAAAGCCATGCGAATCGCGCGCTTATCCGGCCCTCAGATCGCCCAGCGCGGTGTCGCTCACAGACCGCAGGGGGGACTCCTCCCCGACCATTCAGTCGACGCAGCGGTCGGACCTGCCGCACAGACATGACAAGGCCCGCCGTGTGCGTTACGGCGGGCCTTGTCATGTCTCTCCGGCGAGCCACGATCCGCTGGCTGGCTCAGCCCTTGAACAATCCCTTGAGCAGTTCGACGCCCTGGCCGAGCACGTCGCCACCGGCCGGGACTTCCCCGTCAGGCGTCAGCCGGTCGACCACTTGCGGCAGGTATTGCGCCACCATGTCCGACGCCTGCTGCGGATCAACGCCTAACTTCGCCGCCAGCATACCGATCTGCTCGCTGCCGAGCACGTTCTGGATCTGCTCGGCGCTGATCGGCTGATTCTCGCCGGTGCCGACCCAGGACCCAGCCACTTCGGACAAGCCGCCCTGCCGGAATTTTTCCAGCAAACCGCCCAGTCCGCCCTGCTGCTCGATCAGTCCGGCGATGCCGGTCAGCGCACTGGCGCCGCCCTCCTCGCCCGCCTGCCCGTTCCCCATCAGGCCGCCTGCGGCCTGCAGCAATCCGTCCAGCAATCCCATCGCCTTCTCCTTGCACAAGAATCTTCCGCATCAGCCTAGCCCAGCACGTCAGGCAAGCCAAGCACGCCTCGCGTCCGTTGCCGCTCAACAGCGGAAGTCGTCGCCGGCTTCCGGGGAGCATGGTTTCCGAAAAGAGGACAGGAGCGCCACATCCATCCGCGCGGCGGCGCGGGAACCGCACCCCAGAGGCGAGGCGAACCGGAAAGTACCGCGACATGAAAACCTGCGGTCACACACCCCGGATCGCCCGGCACACCGGGCCTGCCGCGGCGACTGCGCGCGGAGGAAGCGGCCGGCCCTGCGGGAAGCCGGCTCCGCCTTCGCGGACGGCTGCCCGAAGATCCGCTAGCGGCACAGCTCCAGCATCAACTGGCGGATCAGGCTCCATGCATCGCCCGCCCCCGCGCCCTTGATCGCGCGGTCGATTTCGGCGCAACGCCCCAGGGCCGCGGCCAGCCGGGCCTGCCCAAGCCGGCGCAAGGCCGGTTCGACCAGCTTTTGCCGCTCGCCCCAGATGCGGTTGTCGCGCATCAGCTGCGTCAGCGGCCGGCCGTCCTTCAGCCCGACGCGGATGCGCAGCAGGCTGCGCAACTCTTCCGCCACCGACCACAACACCAGCACCACCGCCTCGCCCTCGGCTTCCAGCCCGGCCAGCATGCGCACCGCCCGTGCGGCGTCGCCGGCCAGCCACGATTCCGACAGCTTGAACACGTCGAAGCGCGCGACGTTGGCCACCGCCGCCTGCACCGTCTCCAGATCGAGCTCTCCGGCCGGATGCAGCAGCGCGAGCTTGTCGATTTCCTGCCGGGCCGCCAGCAAATTGCCCTCGACCCGGTCGGTGAAGAACGCCAGCGCCTCCGGCGTCAGCTTCTGGCCCTGCCGCGCCAGCCGCCGGCCGATCCAGGACGGCAACTCGCGCCGCTCGACCGGTTGCGCCGCCAGCGAGACGCCGGCCGCATCCAGCGCGGAAAACCACTTGGACGAGAGCTGGGCCTTGTCGAGCCGGGGCAACTGCACCAGCGTGACCGTGTCGCCGGGCAGGCGCACGGCAAAAGCCGCCAGCGCGGCGGCCCCGTCGGTACCGGGCTTGCCGGACGGAATGCGGATTTCCAGGAGCTTGCGGTCGGCGAACAGCGACACGCTGCCGGCCGCCTCCAGGAGGCGCGACCAGTCAAAGCTGCCTTCCACCGTCAGCACCTCGCGTTCGGCGTAGCCGGCGGTGCGGGCGGCATGGCGGATCAGGTCGGCCGCTTCCAGCGCCAGCAAGGCTTCGTCGCCGTGCACCACATACAGCGGTGCCAGCCCCTGCTTGAGCTCGCGCTCAAGGTCGTCGATACGTTTCTGCATTACGGCTTCGGCGTGGCCGGCGCGGTAGGGGGCAGCCCCGCCTCGACCGGCTTGAGAACGGCCAGACGGAACATCAGCAGTTGCGCCGCATCCTCCCGCATGGATTTCCACACCACCCCTTCTTCGATGCCCTTGCCGAGCACCGCGGCGTCGCTGTAGGGCAGCATGCGGGTCACCAGCACCGTCACCGGCTCGCCGTAGGGACGCTTGTGCTTGTCGACCTCCACGGTGACGCGGTAGACCAGCCGGTATTCGGTGATGCGGCCGGCCCGGTTGATCGCGGAGGTTTCCTTCTGCTGTTCCTCGCTGACCACGCGCAGCGTGGCCTCGGCCGCGACCGGGTCGGAGACCAGCGCGACGTCGCGGCGGAACTGCAGCTGGCGCGTCAGCTCGGAGCCGATCTGCGAACCGGGAGCAAGGTAGACCGAGGAAAACGGCAGCGGCTTCTGCGCGGTGTCGGCGGCGGTGCCGCGCAGGGCGAAGCCGCAGGCGGACAGGGTGGCGGCAAGCGCCAGCATGAGGACAAGTCGGACGGCACGCATCGTGGCAAGGCTCCGGCGCAAGGGGTGAAAGCAAAACGGCCCCGCCGGATGACGGGGCCGGTGACGGTCAGATGACGATGTTGACCAGACGGCCCGGCACGACGATGACCTTCTTCGCCGGCTTGCCTTCCATGAATTTCTGCACATTGTCGTTGGCGAGCGCGGCGGCCTCGATCTCGGCGCGGTCGGCCTTGGCACCCACGCGGATATTGCCGCGCAGCTTGCCGTTGACCTGCACCACCAGTTCGATCTCGTCCTGCACCAGGGCGGCGGCGTCCACCACCGGCCACGGCTGGGCCGCCAGTTCAGTGCCCGGACGCAGCTCGCCCCACAGCGCCTCGGCCGCGTGCGGCACGATCGGCGCCAGCAGCAGCACGGCGGTTTCCAGCACTTCCTGCGCCAGCGCGCGGCCTGTCTCGTCACCCAGCTCGGTCCTGGCGTAGCTGTTCAGCAGTTCCATCACCGCGGCGATGGCGGTATTGAACTGCTGGCGCACGCCGTAGTCGTCCGAGATCTTCTGGATCGCGGAATGCAGCTGGAAGCGCAGCGCCTTCTGCTCGGCCGACAGCTCACCGGCGGCATAGCGGGCGGTCACGCCGCCTTCGACGTAGTCGTGCACCAGTTTCCACAGACGCTTGAGGAAGCGGAAGGCGCCCTCGACGCCGGCGTCCGACCATTCGAGCGACTGGCTCGGCGGCGCGGCGAACATCATGAACAGGCGCGCGGTGTCGGCGCCGTAGGCTTCGATCAGCGCCTGCGGATCAACACCGTTGTTCTTGGATTTCGACATCTTCTCGATGCCGCCGACCACCACCGGCAGGCCGTCGGCCTTGTGGGTGGCCGACACGATCTTGCCCTTGCCGTCGCGCTCGATCACCACGTCGGCCGGGGCGATCCAGTCCTTGCTGCCGTTGTCGAGGTCGCGGTAGAAGGTCTCGCACACCACCATGCCCTGGGTCAGCAGCTTCTGGAACGGCTCGTCGTTCTGCAACAGGCCCTCGTCGCGCATCAGCTTGTTGAAGAAGCGCGCGTACAGGAGGTGCAGAATCGCGTGCTCGATGCCGCCGATGTACTGGTCGACGTTCATCCAGTAGGCAGCGCGCTCGTCCACCATGCCGGTCGCGCAGTCGGGCGCAGCGTAGCGGGCGAAGTACCAGCTCGACTCGACGAAGGTATCCATCGTGTCGGTCTCACGCCGGGCCGGCTGGCCGCACTTGGGGCAGCTGGTTTCGTAGAACGACGGCAGGCGGGCCAGCGGATTGCCGGCGCCGTCCGGCACCACGTCCTCCGGCAGCACCACCGGCAGCTGCTCGGCCGGCACCGGCACGTCGCCGCAGGATTCGCAGTGGACGATGGGAATCGGGCAACCCCAGTAGCGCTGGCGCGAAATACCCCAGTCGCGCAGGCGGTACTGGGTCTTCTTGGCGCCGGCCTGCTTGGCCGCCAGATCGGCGACGATGGCGTCGAAGGCGGCCTGATAGCCCAGCCCGTCGTACTTGCCGGAGTTCACGGTGCGGACGCTGTCGTCCTTGGCGCCGTACCACTCCTGCCACACGGCCGGATCGAAATCGTTGTCGTCGTCG
>JASLDQ010000295.1 GCA_030151505.1 Chromobacteriaceae bacterium | reverse complement strand
CGCGTTCATTGCCCGGCCTCCAGCTCGTCGGCGCGGGCCAGCGCGCGGGCCGGGTCGAAACCGGCACGCCCGCCGGCGGCCAGCGCGGCGGCCTGACGGTAGTGGCGGGCGGCTTCGCTGCCGGCGCCGAGGTGATCAAGGCTGATGGCCAGGTTGAAGGCGTAGTCGGCATTGGCCGGGGCGAGCTGGGCGGCGGCGAACCAGTGCTCCTGGGCCTGGGTCCAGTTGTGGCTGCGGCTGAACTGCATCGCCCGCTCGGCCTCGGTGGCCGCGGGATTGGGGCGCGCCGGCGGCGGGGCGGGGGGCAGGGCATTGCCCGCCGCGAACGTGGCGCCCAGTTCGTCCTGCGCGGCGACGATGATGCGGCTGCCGTCGCGGCCGACCCGGCTGCGGAAAAGCGGGGCGTCCTGCTCGGCGGCGCGGTCGCTGTGCTTGGCGGCGGCCGGGGGAGCGGCGGGGGGCGGCGCGGGTTCGGCTTCGTCGTTCAGCTCGGCCAGCGGGTCCGCCGCCGGCTCGGCCGTCGGTGCTGCGGGTGGGGGTGTGACGGCGGCGACCGGGCGGGGCGGCGGTTCGGGGGTCGGCTCCAGCATCTGCCACCCCAGCCAGCCGGCGACGGCAAGCAACAGCAGCCCGAGTCCGCCATAGAGCGCGACCTTGGGATGGCGTTGCCATGACGGCTTGCTCTGTTTGCCGGCGTGGCCGGCCTGCAGGAGTTTTTGCGCCAGCGCGGGCGAGGCCGCTGCCGATGCCACTGCCGCAGGCTCACGCGGCTCCGGGGGCGGCATCGGCGTGTCTGCCGGTGCCGGGGCTGGCGCGGTGATCGTCGGCGCCGGAATGTCCAGCTGCGGGGGCGGGGCGATCATGGGCGCGGGTTCGATCGCGGCACCGGTTTCCAGGATTTCGTGCAGACGCACCGGGGGCGTTGCCGGTGGCGGCAGTTCGTCGCTGTAGTCGGCGGCGGGCGACGGCAAGGACGGCATTGGCGCGCCGGGTTCGGTCTCCGGCGCGGTGACCGTCAATGCCGGCTCGGGCAGCGACAGTTCGAGACTGGGCAGGGGCGAAGCATCCGTGAGCGCCTGGTCTGCCGGCGACAAGGAGCTCGCGGGGGGCGGGGCTGGCGGGAGTGAATCGGCCGGGGCCAGCTCAAGGGTGAAGGCGGAGAAATCCGGTGGGCTCAGGCTGGAGGCAGGACGTTCGTCCAGCACCGGGATCGGTGCGTTAACCGGCGCGAGCGAGAGCGCCGACAGGGCGGCCTCGGCCGGGGCGGGCGCGGGACGGTGGCCGTCGCCGGCGGCGGTCCGCTTGGCGGCCTCGGCTTTTTTCAGGGCTTCCAGCAAGAGGCTCATTCGTACACGCTCCCGCTGCGCAGAGCCTCCCCGCCGACCTGGCGGAAATCGTCCTGCCGGCTGAAGAACTTGTCGTCGGGCATTTGCGGCTTGAAGGCCCGGAGATCGCCGTTGATGCTGGCGTCGCGCACCAGGGTGGGCTTGAGGAAGACCACCAGCTCGGTCTTGCTGGATTTCTCCTTGCGGTTGCCGAACAGCGTGCCGAGATAAGGCAGCTGGCCGAGGACCGGAATGCCGTTGACTTCCTTCTCCACCCGGTCCTGGATCAGCCCGCCCAGGACGCCGATCTCGCCGCTGGTCAGGCGCAGGGTCGACTCCAGCTCACGGACCTGAACCTGGGGAATCTGGCTGACGACGGCCGGGTTGACCAGCGCCACCGCCGGATCGGTGATATAGCCGGTGACGTTGGTGATGGTCGGGCGCACGTTGAGGGAAATCTGCCCGGTCTCGCTGATCTGCGGCATGACGCTCATGACGATGCCCTCCGGAACGGTGTGCACGGTGCTTTCGTAGGTGTAGCTCGGCACGCTGGTGCCGGTCGTGCTGGTGGTGGTGTCGCGGGTGACCTTGACGGTGAAGTAGGGGATGTCGGTGACGACCTTGAGCACGGCCGACTGGTTGTTCAGCGCCATCAGCTTGGGGCTGGACAGCACCTTGGTACGACCGAAGGTTTCCAGCATCTTCAGGGCTCCGGCGACATCGCCGTTCTGGTAGGTGATCAGGGCGTAGGGGGTAGTGGTCGACGCGCTGGGCATGACGCCGGCGAATTTGGAAATGGCGATCAGGCTGCCGTTCTTGAGAATGCGGGCCCAGTCGACCCCGGCCTGGTATTCCCTCGACAGCTCGACTTCGGCGATGGTCGCCTCGATCATGACCTGGCGCTGGGCGCTGGCCCGGACCCGTTCGAGGAATTCCTGCACCCGCTTGTGCTGGCGCGCCGTTCCGCGGACCGACAGCGTGCCGGTTTCCGGGTGGGCGATGATGTTGACGACCCGGTCGACCTGCGCGAGCTGGGTGCCCGCGCCGTTCTGGCCGGGGAGCGCCGGAAATCCGCCTGCGGCCGGGCCGGTCGGGCTGCCGTAGGGGTTGAGGGCGGAGAGCTGGTCCAGCAGCGTGTTGCCGGCTGCGGCGGGACTACTGGAGCCGGTGCTCGGGCTCGTGCCGGTACCGCCCGTTCCGCCGGCGCTGGCGTTGACCGGCGCCAACGCGAGGCGTTGTTGCCCGATCTGGGTAATGACGCTGACCCGGTCTTCTTCGCGCAGCATGTCCTCGAGGTTTTTGGTCAGACGTTCCCAGAACTTGTTGTCCGCCGTGTTGAGGATCTGGAGGGTGGAGCCGTTGCCGCTCGCGCTCTGTCCCGAACCGCTGGTGCCGGAGGACACGCCGCCCAGGTTGGAGCTGACGCTGATATCGGCCTTGCTGCTGCGGGCCATATTGACGTAGTCGACCGTGTACTGCTTCAGGAAAGGCTTGTCCGGTTGCACGATCAGGGTGCCGTTTTCCAGTTCCCAGCGCAGGTCGATCTGTTTGGCCAACCGGTCGAGGATCTGCGGCAGGGTCTGGCGGATGGCATTGATGGTTACCTGTCCGTTGATTTGCGGGTCGACGTCGATGTTTAGCCTGGCATCGCGGGCGATGGTGGCAAGCAGTTCGCGCGCCGGCATCGGCCGGCTGACCACCACGGTATAGGTTTGCGCCAGTTTGTCCGCCGGAGCCGGCGCGGTCGCGATGTCGACCGGCGCCGGAATGCGCGCGCTGTTCACCTGGGGGGCGGGGGCGGTCAGGTGTTGCGGCGACTGGCGCACTTGGGTGTTCTGGCAGCCGCTCAGGAGCAATAGCGCGAGAATCGAGACGGCAGGATACGGGGCGCGGGGTCGAGTCATGCGGAACCGTTCAGGAGGAAAAGGCAGAGGTCTGGCGCCAGCGCCGGCTCAGGCGCTGCCACATGCTGCGGTGTTGGGCAAAGGCCGCGTCGCGCAGGGCGCGGCGGGCGTGGCGTCGAGTGACGATCATGCTGCCGTCGGCAAAGGCCGCCAGCAGGCTTTTGTCGGCCAGGATGTTGACCCGCCGGGTGAGCCCCCTGGACGCCTTGGCGATCAGCCGCACTGCATCCGGTCGGAACAGCTCGCCGCCGCGATGGCCGGCTCTCACCAGCCGGTAGTTGAGATAGTCGCCGATGTCGCGGGCGGCGAGCGGGCCGAGATCGAAGGCGTGGGTGATGCGTTCGCGCAATTGGCGCAGGTCGCGCCGGTCCAGTGCATCGTCGAGTTCGGGCTGGCCGAACAGGACGATTTGCAACAGCTTGTGGCGGCTGGTTTCCAGATTGGACAGCAGGCGGATTTCCTCGAGACTGTCGCGCGGCATGGCGTGCGCCTCGTCAATCAGCACGACAACCTGGCGGCCGGCGCCGCAGTGTGCAAGCAGGGCGTCCTGCAGGCGCCGGGCCAGCTCGAAGTTGTCTTCGTGGCTGATGCCGAGCTCGGCGGCGACCGCGCCGAGGAGTTCCCGCGGCGACAGGCTGGGATTGGCGATATAAACGGTTTCGATGGTGGCGGGCAGAGAGTCGATCAGCATCCGGCACAGCATGGTCTTGCCGGTGCCGACCTCGCCGGTGATCTTGACGATCCCCTCGCCTTGCTCGACCGCGTAGCGCAAGGCGTCCAGCAGCGCGCCACGGCGACTACCGGCATAGAAGAATGCCGGGTGGGGCGTGATGCTGAACGGAACCTCGGCGAGTCCGAAGTGTTGCAAGTACATGGCGTGCGTTGCCCTGAATTTGGCTATATGCGACCGCAGAGTTTAGAATCGTCGGCCTTCTCCGGCGCCAGTCCGGCGCCGCCCGCTGCGGTGTTTGGTGAAGTTTTAATGACGCGCGGATGGTAACTGATTTCCTAGCCCGGTAAATAGCGTTGAATCAACCTCAAGACAACTTCATCGAATTCAGCGGAGTCGACTTCGGCTACGGCGACCGCCCGCTGCTGCAGAACGTGTCGCTGGCCGTGCCGAAAGGCAAACTGGTTGCCATCATGGGCGGGTCCGGCAGTGGCAAGACCACCCTGCTGCGCCTGATCAGCGGCCAGGTCCAGCCCAGTGCCGGCAGCGTCATGGTCGGCGGCGAGCGGGTCGAGACGCTGAATTCGCGCGGCCTGTACCGCCTGCGCCGGCGCATGGGCATGTTGTTCCAGTTCGGCGCGCTGTTCACCGACCTGAGCGTTTTCGACAACGTGGCGTTCCCGCTGCGCGAGCACACCGGCTTGCCCGAGCGCATGGTGCGGGATCTGGTGTTGCTCAAGCTGGAGGCCGTCGGCCTGCGCGGTACCGCCAGCCTGATGCCGGCCGAACTGTCGGGCGGGATGGCGCGCCGGGTGGCGCTGGCGCGGGCGGTCGCGCTCGATCCGGAGCTGATGCTGTACGACGAGCCCTTCACCGGTCTTGACCCGATCGCGCTGGGCACCATCGCGTATCTGATCAAGCGCCTCAACAGCGCACTGGGCGCGACGGCGGTGATGGTGACGCACGACGTGCACGTGTCGCTCAACGTGGTCGACTATGTCTATTTCGTGTCCAATGGCGGCATTGTGGCCGGCGGCACGCCGGACGAAGTGCGTGCGTCGACCGATCCCTTCGTGCGCCAGTTCATCCACGGCGATGCCGACGGTCCCGTCCACCTGCATTACCCGGCGCGCGACTACGCGGCCGATCTGGGCCTGAAAGGGAAATGATGCTCGACGGTTTGTTGAACGGCTTCCGCCTTGTTGGCCATACGGTGATCAACGGCGTGTGGCGGCTGGGCTACGTGACCCGCTTCCTGTGCGCGGTGCTGATGAATTCCGGCACCAGCTTCCTGCGCTTTCCGCTGGTGATCCGCGAAATCTATTTCGCCGGCGTGCTGTCGCTGATCATCATCATCGTGTCCGGCCTGTTCGTCGGCATGGTGCTGGGCCTGCAGGGCTACACCACGCTGCAGCGCTTCGGCTCGGCCGAGGCGCTGGGCTCGGTGGTGGCGCTGTCGCTGCTGCGCGAGCTGGGGCCGGTGCTGGCGGCGATCCTGTTCGCCAGCCGCTCCGGCAGCGCGATGACGGCGGAAATCGGCCTGATGAAGGCGACCGAGCAGCTCGATGCGATGGCGGTCATGGCCGTCAATCCGCTGGCGCGGGTGGTCGCGCCGCGCTTCTGGGGCGGGGTGATCTCCATGCCCTTCCTCGCGGCGCTGTTTTCCGCGATGGGGATTTTCGGCGGCTATTTCGTCGGCGTGGTGCTGATCGGGCTCGACAGCGGCGCCTACTGGTCGCAGATGCAGGCCAGCGTCGACCTAATGGACGACGTGGTCAACGGCATCATCAAGAGTGTGGTGTTCGGCGTGGCGGTCACGCTGATCGCCGTGTTCGAGGGCTTTGACGCAACGCCGACGGCGGCGGGCGTTTCAGCCGCGACAACCCGTACCGTGGTCACATCGGCGTTGGTCATCCTGGCCCTCGACTTTGTGCTGACCGCATTCATGTTTTGACTGAATTTAGAGAAAGGCAACGATGAAACGCGCCACCATCGATCTGTGGGTTGGCCTGTTCGCGGTCATAGGCTGCGCCGCGATCCTGTTCCTCGCGCTCAAGGTCGCCAACCTGACAGGCAGCACGCCCGACAACAGCTATTCGCTGACGGCGGATTTCGACAATACCGGGGGGCTGAAGGTGCGGGCGCCGGTCAAGGTGTCCGGCGTGATTGTTGGACGGGTGACCGACATCCGGCTGGATACGCAGAACATGCGGGCAAAGGTAACCATGGCAATCGATCCGCGCTATGCGTTTTCCCGTGACGTCGCCGCGTCCATCAATACCGCCGGCCTGCTGGGCGAGCAATATGTCTCGTTGCTGGACGGGGGGGACCCGGATACGCTGAAACCGGGCGAGCGCATCGGAATCACGTCGTCCGCGCTGGTGCTGGAGGACTTGATCGGCAAGTTCATGTTGAGTTTTGCCGAGAAGGGTGGATCATCGGATTCGTCTTCTGGTTCGAAGCACTGAGCCGGACATCTCCGCTTTGTGGTGTAGTGGGCGGAGGGCATTCCGCCGCGTTCTGACTGAATTATTGGAAGTAATGATTATGAAAAAGCTGTTTGCGGTTCTGTCGTTCATGGGGTGCTGTTTTATGGCGGCGTCGGCGCATGCGGAGTCGGCCGACGCGATGATCCGCCAGTCGTCCAAAGAAGTGCTGGACGTGCTGAAAAAGGACAACGGCCGTAACACCCGTCAGGTGAAGGCGGAACTGGAAACCGTGGCG
>JASLDQ010000270.1 GCA_030151505.1 Chromobacteriaceae bacterium | reverse complement strand
GTTGGGGATTCTGCATCGATGGCGACATAGTGAAAATCATCCGCTTCATTTTCGCCCTGACGGCAATGGTCTTGCCGGAGAACGGCGGCAAGGCAGGGCGACTCCGGCCATTTCGTACACGGGAGCCGTCTTGCCGCGCCGTGCCGGGGCTGGCTCTCTAATCCGTCGCCCCGGTCGCCGGACTTAAACAGCCGGTTTTCGGGAGTCCCGAGCCGGCATGGCCAGTCGTTTGTGTGAACCGCGACATCCGCAGGCGCCTGATTTCCGACGCCGCCCGGCCGTCAGCGATCAAACCGGCGGGTGACGCGATCTGGCATGGGGCGGGGCGGTGATCCGGTTGCCGGCTCCGGCACCGCGCCGCTGGATTCAGTGCCGTGCGGGCAGGCAAGGGGTGGCAGGAAGGGCGGCGGCAGCCCGGGCAGAAAGCGCACGGGGAGCTGGTGCGTCTCACTGTCCGCGCATGAACAGGCCGTCCAGCTCCTTCATCGTCAGCTGCCGCCAGGTCGGGCGGCCGTGGTTGCATTGGCCGCTGCGTTCGGTGGCCTCCATGTCACGCAGCAGCGCGTTCATTTCGGTCAGCGTCAGCATGCGGTTGGCGCGTACCGAGCCGTGGCAGGCCATGGTCGCCAGCATTTCGTCGCGCCGGGCGGTGACGGCCTGCGAGGCGCCCAGTTCGCGCACTTCGGCCAGCACCGCGCGGGCAAGCTGGACCGGGTCGGCGTCGGCCAGCATGGCCGGCACCGCGCGCACGGCGATCTGGCTCGGGCCGAGCGCGGTCAGTTCGAAGCCGAGCCGCTGCAGCACCTCGGCGTGGTCATTGCTGGCGGCGGCCTCGAAGCGGTCGGCGGCGAAGGTGACGGGAATCAGCAAGGGCTGGGCCGGCAGCGCGTCGCGGTCGAAGGCGCGTTTCAGTCGCTCGTACACGATGCGTTCGTGCGCGGCGTGCATGTCGACCACGATCAGGCCGTGGGCATTCTGCGCCAGCACGTAGACGCCGTGCAGCTGGCCGAGGGCAAAGCCGAGCGGCGGCAGGCCATTGTCGTCGGCGGGCAGGGGCGCGGCGCTGCCGGTACTGGCGCTGCCCGTGGCCGGGGAAAAGGCCGGCGGTGCCTGCGGTGCCAGGCCGGGCGCCGGCTGTTCCTGCTCCCGCAGTCCACCGAACAGGGTGCGGTAGAGGTCGAGGCCGTTGCCGGCATCGCTGACCTTGAGGTCGAGCGTGGCGGTTTCGAAGCGGTAACCGGGCGGCTGGGTCGGCACGAGGCTGTCGGTGGCGGTCGCGGGACCGGTAGCGGCGGCGGCCTCTGCCTGTATCCCGGCGCGGGTATCCGCCAGCGCGCGGTTGACCGTGTGGAACACGAAGCGGTGCACCGCCTGCGATTCGCGAAAGCGCACCTCGATCTTGGTCGGATGGACGTTGACGTCGACCGACTCGGGCGGCACGGTCAGGAACAGCGCATAGCACGGATGGCGCTCGTGGTGCAGCACGTCGCGGTAGGCCTGGCGGATGGCGTGCGCCAGCAGCTTGTCGCGCACGAAGCGGCCGTTAACGAAGCAGTATTGCGCGTCGCGGCTGGCTTTCGACAGGGTCGGGCTGGCGACGAAGCCGGCCAGCCGCAGCGGGCCGCTGTCCTCGTCCACGCTCAGCGCGGCGTCGACGAAATCGCGGCCCAGGAGGCGGGCGACGCGGCTGCCCAGGTCTTCCTGCGGCAGGCGCCATGCGACCTTGCCGTTGTGGCGCAGGGTGAATTCGACCTGCGGGTGCGCCAGGGCGATGCGCTCGAACACGGATTCGCAATGGGCGTATTCGGTCGCCTCGCTCTTGAGGAATTTGCGCCGGGCGGGGGTGTTGAAATAGAGGTCGGCCACTTCGACGGTGGTGCCGGCTGCCAGCGCGGTCGGTTCCGGTTCGAGCAGGCGGCCGTCGAGCGCGCCGACTTGCCACGCCATGTCGGCGCCGGCCCGGCGCGAGGCCAGGGTCAGGCGCGAGACGGCGGCGATGCTGGCCAGCCCTTCGCCGCGAAAGCCGAGGGTGGCGACCGATTCGAGGTCGTCGAGGCTGGCGATCTTGCTGGTGGCGTGGCGGTCGAGCGCCAGCGCCAGTTCGTCCTGCGCGATGCCGCTGCCGTCGTCAACCACGCGGATCAGCTGGATGCCGCCGCTGGCGAGGTCGACGCTGATCTTGCTCGCGCCGGCGTCGAGGCTGTTTTCCAGCAGCTCCTTCAGCGCCGAGGCGGGCCGTTCGACCACCTCGCCGGCGGCGATCTGGTTGACGAGATGGTCAGGTAGGCGGTGGATGTGCGGCATGGTCAGGAGCGGGCGGCGGCGCGTTTCTGGCGCAGGTATTCGATCACGCCCGGCAGGAAGGACACGAACACGATGGCAACGATCAGCAGGCTGAGGTTCTGCTTGATGACCGGCAGGTTGCCGAAGAAATAGCCGGCGTAGCTGAAGCTTGCGACCCAGGCCACCGCGCCGATGACGTTGTAGCGGATGAACTGGCCGTAGCGCATCTCGCCGATGCCGGCCACGAAGGGGGCGAAGGTGCGCACGATGGGCACGAAGCGGGCAATGATGATGGTCTTGCCGCCGTGGCGCTCGTAAAAGCCGTGGGTCTTGTCGAGGTGCTCGTGGCGGAAGATCTTCGAATCGGGGTTGGCGAACAGCTTGAGGCCGAAGAACTTGCCGATGTGGTAGTTGACCGTGTCGCCCAGCACCGCGGCGACGATCAGGGTGCCGACCATCACGTGCACGTCCATATTGCCCATCGCGGCGATGGCGCCGGCCACGAACAGCAGCGAGTCGCCCGGCAGGACGGGAATCACCACCAGACCGTTTTCGCACAACACGAACAGGAACAGGATGAAATAGATCCACGGGCCGTAGGCCACGACCAGTTCGGCCAGATGGCGGTCGATGTGGAGGATGAAATCGAGGAGGAAGGAGAAGATTTCCATGGCGACAATGCGAGAAAGGTGAAGCGTGGGGGCCGCTGGCGCGGCGGGGGTGAAACGCGGGGCCGGGCGCGCAGCGGAGGACCGGGGATTGGCGTCCTCCGCCGCGGGCGTTTCACGGCTGGAACAGGGTCAGACGACCGCTTCTTCCTTGGGCTTGACCGGCTTGATCATGTGCTCGCGCTTCACGCCCAGCGCCAGCGCGATCGGGCTGGCGACCAGCACCGACGAGTAGATGCCGAACACGATGCCGATGGTCAGCGCCATGGCGAAGCCGTGCAGGGCCGGGCCGCCGAGGAACAGCATCGCCAGCACCATCGCCTCGGTCGAGCCGTGGGTGATGACGGTGCGACTCATGGTGGCGGTGATCGCGTTGTCGATGATCTCGGCGGTGGTGTGGCCGCGCATGCCTGGCTTGCGGAAGTTCTCGCGGATACGGTCGAACACCACGACCGATTCGTTGACCGAGTAGCCCAGCACCGCCAGCACGCCGGCCAGCACCGTCAGCGAGAACTCCCACTGGAACAGCGCGAAGCAGCCGAGGATGATCACCACGTCGTGCATGTTGGCGATGACCGCCGACACCGCGAAGCGCCATTCGAAGCGCAGCGCGAGGTAGGCGATGATGCCGAGGCAGACCAGCGTCAGCGCGGTCAGGCCGCTGGATACCAGTTCTTCGCCGACCTGCGGGCCGACGAACTCGACCTTGCGGGTCTCGACCTGCGCGCCGTCCTGCCGGAGCGCGGCCAGCACGTCTTCCGACAGCTTGGCCGAGGTGCGGTCCTTGATGTTGGGCAGGCGGATCAGCACGTCGCGCGAGGTGCCGAGGCTTTGCACCGACGGTTCGCCGATGTGCAGCCCTTCGATCTGGCCGCGGATCTTGTCCAGCTCGGCCGGCTGCTGGTACTGGACTTCCATCACCGTGCCGCCGGTGAACTCGACCGAGTAGTTGAGTCCCTTGGTGATGAGGAAGAACACCGCCAGGATGAAGGTGATGAGCGAGATCGCCGTCGTGAGCTTGCCGTAGCTCATGAACGGGATGTCTTTCCTGAAATGCAAGAGTTCCATCGCGGCTCCTTAGATCGACAGCTTGGCGAGGCGACGGCGGCTGCCGTACACCAGATTGACGATGCCGCGCGACACCATCACGGCCGAGAACATCGAGGTCATGATGCCGAGGCAGTGGACCACGGCGAAACCGCGCACCGGGCCGGAGCCGAAGATCAGCAGGGCCAGGCCGGCGATCAGGGTGGTGATATTCGAGTCGAGGATGGTGGCCCAGGCATGGTCGTAACCCGCCTTGATGGCGGTCTGCGGCGGCACGCCGTTGCGGATTTCCTCGCGCACGCGCTCGTTGATCAGCACGTTGGCGTCGATCGCCATGCCGAGCGTCAGCGCGATGGCGGCGATGCCCGGCAGGGTCAGCGTGGCCTGCAGCATCGACAGCAGGGCCACCAGCATCAGCACGTTGACGCTGAGCGACACGGCCGAGATCGCGCCGAACACGCGGTAGTAGATCAGCATGAACACGGCGATGGCGAGGAAGCCGTACAGCGTCGAGTCGAAGCCCTTCTTGATGTTTTCGGCGCCGAGCGACGGGCCGACCGTGCGCTCCTCGACGATGTTCATCGGCGCGGCCAAGGAGCCGGCGCGCAGCAGCAGCGCGACGTCGTTGGCCTCGGCCGGATTCATGCTGCCGGAGATCTGCACGCGCCCGCCGCCGATTTCGCCGCGGATGACCGGGGCGGTGACGACTTCGCCCTTGCCCTTTTCGACCAGGATCATCGCCATGCGGCGGCCGATGTTCTCGGCGGTGACCTGGCGGAAGATACTGGCGCCGGTGCTGTCGAGGTTGATGTGGACGGCCGGCGTGCCGTTTTCGTCGAAGCCCGGCTGGGCGTCGTTGATGTTGTCGCCGGTGAGTTCCACGTCCTTCTTCAGCAGGATTTTCTGCGTGCCGCGGCTGGTGGCTTCATCCATCAGCTCGTAGCCGGCCGGGGTCAGGCCGGAGATGGCGTCCTGCAGCTTGACCGGATCGTCCTCCACCAGGCGGACTTCGAGCGTGGCGGTGCGGCCGAGGATGTCCTTGGCCTTGGCGGTGTCCTGCACGCCCGGCAGCTGCACCACGATGCGGCTTGGACCGGCCTGCTGGATGACCGGTTCGGCCACGCCGAGTTCATTGACGCGGTTGTGCAGGGTGGTGATGTTCTGCTTGATCGCATCGCCTTGCAGTTTCTGCATTTCCTGCTGGGTCAGCGAGGCCACCAGGCGGTTGCCGCCGGCGTCGTTCAGGGTCAGGTTGGGCAGCTGGCGGGCGACGATGTCCTTGATCTGCGCCAGGGTCGCTTCGTCGCGCGCGGCGATTTCGAGCGTGTCGGCGGTGCGGCGGATCTGGCCGTAGCGGATCTTCTTGGCCTTGAGTTCGCGGCGGATGTCGCCGGCGTAGCGTTCCAGCGTCTTGTCGAGGGCGGCCTTCATGTCCACTTCGAGCAGGAAGTGCACGCCGCCGCGCAGGTCGAGGCCGAGGAACATCGGGTGGGCCTTGATGCGGGCCAGCCATTCGGGCGAGGAGGACAGCAGGTTGAGCGCGACGATGTAGTTGTCGCCCAGCTCGTGCTGGATCAGGTCGCGTGCCTTGATCTGCTGGTCGGTGTTGGCGAAGCGGACCTTGAGGCTGCCGCCGTCGAGGTAGGCGCCTTCCGGCGTCAGCTGGTTCTGCTTGAGGGCGGACTCTACGCGGTCCATCAGGGCGGTGTTGATCGCCAGGGCCGAGCGCGTCGTCGAAACCTGCACCGCCGGGCTTTCGCCGTAGAAGTTCGGCAGGGTGTAGAGCACGCTCACCAGCAACACCACCCCGATGACGAGGTATTTCCAGAGCGGGTATCGGTTCATGGGTATCGGAAGGATGGGGGAAAGGAAAACCGCGCCCATCGGGGCGCGGCAGACTGGCCGGACTTAGTTCTTGTACGTGCCTTTTTCGAGCTTGGCGCCGATCGCGCCGCGCTGGAACTGCAGTTCGACGCCCTTGGCCACTTCGAGGGTGACATTGTCGTCGTCGAGCTTGGTGATGCGGCCCATGATGCCGGCCTGAGTCAGCACTTCGTCACCCTTCTGCAGGGCGGAGAGCATGGCTTTGACTTCCTTCATCTTCTTCTGTTGCGGGCGTACCAGCAGGAACCAGAACAGCACGAAGATGACGATCATCGGCAGGAAGGACATCAATTGTTCATTCATTCTCGAGGGTCTCCGGTCACGGATATATGGGGAAAGGGGCCGATTGTATAACGAAAGCGATTAATTACTGCTTAGTTGAGCCGGGCCGGGATGGCGTTTGCCGTCCCCTGGGTCCGTGTGTTTTTCCTATTCCACGCCACGACTGCGCCCGGCGCGGAATTCGGCGACGAAGGCCGGGAAGCGGTCTTCGTCGATGGCGCGGCGCATGTCGGCCATCAGTTCCTGGTAGTAGTGCAGGTTGTGGACGGTGTTGAGGCGGGCGCCGAGGATTTCGCCGGTGCGGTGCAGGTGGTGCAGGTAGGCGCGGCTGAAATTGCGGCAGGCGTAGCAGCCGCAGTCCTCGTCGAGCGGGCGGGTGTCGTTCTTGTAGCGGGCGTTCTTGATCTTGACGTCGCCGTAGCGGGTGAAGATCCAGCCGTTGCGCGCGTTGCGGGTCGGCATCACGCAGTCGAACATGTCGATGCCGCGCGACACGCCATAGACCAGGTCTTCCGGCGTGCCCACGCCCATCAGGTAGTGCGGCTTGTCGGCCGGCAGCATCGGCTGCATGAAGTCGAGCACGCGCTCCATTTCATCCTTGGGCTCGCCCACCGACAGGCCGCCGATGGCATAGCCGTCGAAGCCGATGTCCTGCAGGGCGGTGAGTGACTCGCGGCGCAGGTCCTCGAACATGCCGCCCTGGATGATGCCGAACAGCGCATTGGGGTTTTCCTGCTCGTCGAAGGCGCGGCGGCCGCGCAGTGCCCAGCGCATGCTCATGCGCATCGATTCGGCCGCGGTCTGGTGGTCGGCCGGGTAGGGGGTGCATTCGTCGAAGCTCATCACGATGTCGGAGTTGAGCACGGTCTGGATCTGCATCGAGATCTCCGGCGACAGGAACAGCTTGTCGCCGTTGATCGGGCTTTTGAAGGTGACGCCGTCCTCGGTGATCTTGCGCAGGTCACCGAGGCTGAAGACCTGGAAGCCGCCCGAGTCAGTCAGGATGGGTTTGTCCCAGCCGATGAATTTGTGTAGGCCGCCGAAGCTCGACACGATATCGAGGCCGGGCCGCAGCCACAGGTGGAAGGTATTGCCCAGAATGATCTGCGCGCCGATCTCGTTCAGTTCGAGCGGGCTCATCGCCTTGACCGAGCCGTAGGTGCCAACCGGCATGAAAGTCGGGGTTTCGATGGTGCCGTGATTGAGGGTGAGGGTGCCGCGCCGGGCATTGCCACTGGTTTTGTGAAGTTTGAATTCGAGCATTGATATTGGGGGAAAACGAGAAAAATCAGTGCGCTAGTATAACCCAGTGAAAGTTTTTTAAACTTTTTTGCAAAAGGCGCTTGCCAAGGTTAGGGTCCATCTCTACAATGCGCAGCTCTCGACAGGCATGTAGCTCAGTTGGTTAGAGCACCACCTTGACATGGTGGGGGTCGTTGGTTCGAATCCAATCATGCCTACCAGATTCATTTCGGAGCAAAATACGTGGCAATCCGAACTACCACTACCGGACAGAACAACTGACTGGTGGCGCCATTAAAAGCTTGCTTCGATAAAAAAGTGCGACTACCCAGTCGCACTTTTTTTTTGCGTTTTATTCAGCTCGTATCGAAATCATGTCGCGCGAATGCGCGGGGAGTGTCCCAAATGCCTGATATCCGCCTGCCTGACGGCTCCATCCGTTCTTTTGACCAGCCGGTCACCGTGGCCGAAGTGGCTGCTTCCATTGGTGCCGGCCTGGCCCGCGTGGCGCTGGCAGGCCGGGTCGACGGCAAGCTGGTCGATACGAGCTACCGTATTGACGCCGATGCCGATCTCGCCATCGTGACCGATCGCGACCCGGACGGGCTGGAAATCATCCGTCACTCGACCGCCCACTTGCTGGCCTATGCGGTGAAGGAGCTGTTCCCGGAGGCACAGGTGACCATCGGGCCGAGCATCGACAACGGCTTTTACTACGATTTCGCCTACAAGCGTCCATTTACCCCGGAAGACCTGGCGGCCATCGAGAAGAAGATGAGCGAGCTGGTGAAGAAGGACATTCCGGTCGAGCGTTACGAGTTGCCGCGTGACGAGGCGATTGCCTACTTCAAGAGTATCGGTGAGGCCTACAAGGCCGAAATCATCGAAGCGATTCCGCAGGGCGAGGTGCTGAGCCTGTACCGCGAGGGCGGGTTTACCGACCTGTGCCGCGGTCCGCACGTGCCGTCCACCGGCAAGCTCAAGGTGTTCAAGCTGATGAAGGTGGCCGGTGCCTATTGGCGCGGTGACAGCAACAACGAGATGCTGCAGCGCGTGTACGGCACCGCCTGGGCCAAGAAGGAAGACCTTGAGCAGTACCTGCATATGCTGGAAGAAGCCGAAAAGCGCGATCACCGCAAGCTCGGCAAGGTGCTCGACCTGTTCCACATGCAGGAAGAGGCGCCGGGCATGGTGTTCTGGCACGCTAAGGGCTGGACGCTGTGGCAGCAGGTCGAGCAGTACCTGCGTCGCACCATCTTGGCCAACGGCTATGAGGAAGTGAAAACGCCGCAGATCGTCGATCGCGTACTGTGGGAAAAGTCCGGTCACTGGGGCATGTATTCCGACCTGATGTTCACCACCGAGTCGGAAAAGCGCGACTACGCGGTCAAGCCGATGAACTGCCCGTGCCACATCCAGATTTTCAATCAGGGACTGAAGAGCTACCGCGACCTGCCGCTGCGCATGGCCGAGTTCGGCTCCTGCCACCGCAACGAACCGTCCGGTTCGCTGCACGGGATCATGCGTGTACGCAACTTCGTGCAGGACGATGCGCATATTTTCTGTACCGACGAGCAGATGCAGGACGAAGCGGCGGCGTTCATCGATTTGCTGCAGAAGGTGTACGCGGACTTCGGTTTCGACGAAATCCAGATCAAGCTGTCGACCCGGCCAGAAAAGCGCGTCGGCACCGACGAGCAGTGGGACATGGCCGAAGCGGCGCTGGCCGCCGCGCTGGAGGCCAAAAATCTGGCCTACGACCTGCAGCCGGGCGAAGGGGCGTTCTACGGCCCGAAGATCGAATTCTCGCTGAAGGACTGCCTGGGGCGGGTGTGGCAGTGCGGTACGCTGCAGCTCGACTTCAACCTGCCGGTGCGCCTGGGTGCGGAATATGTGGCCGAAGACAACGCCAAACGCCATCCGGTCATGCTGCACCGGGCCATCGTCGGGTCGCTGGAGCGCTTCATCGGTATCCTGATCGAACACCATGCCGGCGCGATGCCGCTGTGGCTGGCGCCGGTGCAAATGGCGGTGATGTCGATCTCCGAACATCAGGCCGATTACGCCGCGGAAGTGGCCGCCGAACTACGTCGTCACGGCTTCCGTCTCGAGCTTGACTTGAGAAGCGAGAAGATTAGCTATAAAATCCGCGAACATAGCCTGCAAAAGTTGCCGTACCAGATCATCGTTGGCGACAAGGAAAAGGCAGGCGGTCTGGTTGCCGTGCGCGCGCGGACTGGCGAAGATCTTGGCCAGCTCCCGCTCTCCCAGTTCATTGAACGACTCAAGTCTG
The DNA here is from genome assembly GCA_030151505.1 of Chromobacteriaceae bacterium. Lineage (GTDB taxonomy): Bacteria > Pseudomonadota > Gammaproteobacteria > Burkholderiales > Aquaspirillaceae > JASLDQ01. The sequence goes on along the minus strand of JASLDQ010000270.1, from coordinate 3,402 downwards.
AACTGCTGCACTGATCAAGGTGCACGGCGCACTACGAATTACTGTTGGGAGTAACAGCTATAGCTCAGGAAAGAGAACCGCGGATCAACGGCGAGATTACTGCTCGCGAGATCCGTCTGGTGGGCCCGGAAGGGGAGCAGCTTGGCATTGTCAGCCTGCGTGAAGCCTTCTTCAAAGCCGAAGAGATGGAACTGGATCTGGTCGAGATCGCACCGACGGCACAGCCGCCCGTGTGCAAGATCATGGACTACGGCAAGTTCAAGTATCAGGAAAGCAAGAAGAAGCACGAAGCCAAGCTCAAGCAGAAGCAGATTCAGGTCAAGGAAATCAAATTCCGTCCTGGTACTGATGACGGCGACTACGGCGTCAAGCTGCGCAACCTCATCCGCTTCCTGACCGAGGGCGACAAGGCCAAGATCACGCTGCGTTTTCGCGGTCGTGAAATGGCTCACCAGGATATCGGCCTGGCGCTGCTCAAGCGCGTCGAGGCTGATCTGGCGGAAGTCGGTGTGGTGGAGCAGTTCCCCAAGCTGGAAGGTCGCCAGATGGTGATGATGATCGGCCCGAAAAAGAAGTAAGGCCGTCTCTTCCGCTGCAGAATCCGTTACGGCAGGTTCGCCTGCCGTAACGTTTTACGGCGCAAGCCGTACAAAAGCGTGACGCACCGGTTTCAAGAGCTGGATTTCAGCCACCGTGCGTCGAATCTAAAAAACTCGCAGGAGTCATTTCCATGCCGAAGATGAAGACCAAGTCGAGCGCGAAAAAGCGTTTGAAAGTGTTGGGCAATGGTGGTGTGAAGCGCTCGATGGCATTCAAGCGTCACATCCTCACCAAAAAGACCACCAAGACCAAGCGCCAGCTGCGTGGCACCGTGATGGTGCACGAAAGCAATATGGCTTCGGTCCGTGCAATGTTGCCCTACGCTTAAGGAGTTAAACGATGCCTCGCGTCAAACGCGGTGTAACCGCTCGTGCTCGTCACAAAAAAGTCCTCAACCTGGCCAAGGGTTACCGCGGCCGTCGCAAGAACGTATACCGGATCGCCAAGCAGGCGGTAATGAAGGCCGGTCAATACGCCTACCGCGACCGTCGTCAACGCAAGCGTCAGTTCCGTCAACTGTGGATTGCGCGTATTAACGCCGCAGCCCGCGAATGCGGTCTGAGCTACAGCAAGTTCATGAACGGCCTCAAGCGCGCCGCGATCGAAGTGGACCGCAAGGTTCTGGCCGACATCGCCGTGTTCGACAAGCCGGTGTTCGCTCAGCTGGTCGAAAAGGCCAAGGCCGCTTTGCCTGCCGCCTAAGCGTACAGACTGACAAAGGGAGGCGTATGCCTCCCTTTTTTTTGCCGGCCTGCTGACGCAAGCCGTTGCTGCCGGTCGTTTAATGGCGGCGACGTTTCGGGTCAGTTTTCCGATGCCTCACCTCTGGTACCTCCATCCATGAACAACGTCGATTCCATCCTCGCCGCCGCCCTCGCCGCGCTGGCCGGGGTCAAGGACCTGATCGAGCTCGAACAGGTCAAGGCCCGCTATCTCGGCAAGTCCGGCGAGATCACCGAACTCCTCAAGCAACTGGGCAAGCTGCCGCCGGAAGAGAAAAAATCCGCCGGCGCCGCGATCAACGTCGCCAAGCAACAGTTCGAGGCCGCCCACAACCAAAAGCGCGACGACATCAACGCCGCCAAGCTCGCCGCCCAGCTGGCGGCCGAGGCGCTTGATGTCACCCAGCCGGGGCGCGGTGCCGGTGTCGGGGGGCTGCATCCGGTCACGCTGACGCTGGAGCGCATCGCCACGCTGTTCCGCTCGATGGGCTTCGAGATCGCCGACGGTCCCGAAATCGAGGATGACTTCCACAACTTCCAGGCGCTCAACATTCCGGCCGACCATCCGGCTCGCGCGATGCAGGACACTTTCTACGTCGAGGGCGGCGACGTGCTGCGCACCCACACCTCGCCGATCCAGGCCCGTTTCATGCTGAGCCACGAGCCGCCGATCAAGATCATCGCGCCGGGGCGCGTGTATCGCGTCGATTCGGATGCCACCCACTCGCCGATGTTCCACCAGATGGAAGGCCTGTGGGTCGACGAGGGCGTCAGTTTCGCCGACCTCAAGGCCACCGTCACCGACTTTCTGCGTCGCTTCTTCGAGAGCGACGATCTGCAGGTGCGCTTCCGTCCGAGCTTCTTCCCGTTCACCGAACCGTCGGCCGAGATCGACGTGCTGGGCAAGAACGGCTGGCTCGAAGTCGGTGGCTGCGGCATGGTTCACCCCAATGTGCTCAGGGCGGTCAACATCGATCCGGAAAAATACACCGGCTTCGCCTTCGGCATCGGACTCGACCGTTTCGCCATGCTGCGCTACGGCATCACCGACCTGCGCCTGTTCTTCGAGAACGATCTCAACTTCCTGAAGCAATTCAACTGATCGCGGGCGAGGACACAGACCATGAAATTTTCTGAAAACTGGCTGCGCGAGTGGGTTAACCCGAAGCTCGACAGCGAACAACTGACCTATCTCCTGACCATGGCCGGTCTCGAAGTCGAGGGCGCGGAAGCCGCCGCACCGGCCTTTAGTGGCGTGGTGGTGGCCGAGGTCAAGTCGGTGCGCAAGCACGAAAACGCCGACCGCCTGCGCGTGACCGAAGTCGACATCGGCACCGGCGAGCTGATCCAGATCGTCTGCGGTGCCCCCAATGTGGCCGAGGGCGCGCGCGTGCCGTGCGCCACCATCGGCGCGGTGCTGCCGGGGGATTTCAAGATCAAGCCGACCAAGATGCGCGGGGTCGAGTCCAACGGCATGCTGTGTTCCGGCAAGGAGCTGGGTATTCCGGACGATGTCGACGGTCTGCTGCTCCTGCCGGCCGACGCCCCGGTCGGCGCCAATATTCGCGACTACCTGCAGCTTGACGACCAGGTGATCGAACTGAAAATCACCCCGAACCGGGCCGACTGCCTGAGCCTGCGCGGCATCGCCCGCGAAGTGGCCGCGCTGACCGCCGCACCGCTGTCGCAGCCGGCGATCAAGCCGGTGGTCATTACCATCGACGACAGGAAGTCGGTCACGCTGGCTGCGCCGGCCGCCTGCTCGCGCTACCTCGGCCGCGTCATCCGCGGCGTCAACGCCCGCGCCAAAACACCGGACTGGCTGCGCAACCGCATCGAGCGCGCCGGTCTGCGCTCGATTTCGGCCATCGTCGACGTGACCAACTACGTGCTGCTCGAACTGGGCCAGCCTCTGCATGCCTTCGACTGCACCAAGCTGGCCGACGACATCACCGTGCGCATGGCCGCACCGGGTGAAACCCTGACGCTGCTGAGCGGCAAGGACATCGAGCTGACCGCCGACATGCTGGTGATCGCCGACCGCGAGAAGCCAGTCGCGCTGGCCGGCATCATGGGCGGT
>JASLDQ010000112.1 GCA_030151505.1 Chromobacteriaceae bacterium | reverse complement strand
TGTTCCCGCCGGTGCAGGCGCCGCATCCGCCGCTGTATTTCGGCGGCTCGTCCGATGCCGCGCACGAGCTGGCGGCCGACCACATCGACACCTATCTGACCTGGGGGGAACCGCCGGCGGCGGTGGCGGACAAGATCGCCGACGTGCGCGCCCGTGCCGCCCGCCGCGGCCGTACCGTCAAGTTCGGCCTGCGCGTGCACGTCATCGTGCGCGAAACCAATGAAGCGGCCTGGGCGGCGGCCGACGAGCTGATCAGCAAGCTCGACGACGACACCATCGCCACCGCGCAGGCGGCCTTCGCCAAGACCGATTCGGAAGGCCAGCGCCGCATGGCCGCCCTGCACGGCGGCAAGCGCGACCGGCTCGAAGTCAGCCCCAACCTGTGGGCCGGCGTGGGGCTGGTGCGCGGCGGGGCCGGCACCGCGCTGGTGGGCGACGGCCCCACCGTGGCGGCGCGTTTGCGCGAGTATCAGGCGCTCGGCATCGACACCTTCGTGCTGTCGGGCTACCCGCATCTGGAAGAAGCCTACCGCGTGGCCGAGCTGCTGTTCCCGCACCTGCCGGACCGGGTCCAGCCGCTGGCGCCGGACGTGGCCTACCTGACGCCGTTCGGCGAAACCGTCGCCAACGTCGCCGCGCCGCACGCGCTGGCCAAGGCCGCGTAAGGAAGGATGATCATGGCCTATCCGAAGTGGTCGCACGCGCTGCTGCCGTGGCTGGCCCCCGCCGCGCTGGTGCTGGCCTGGCAAGTGTCGTCCGAGGCCGGCTGGCTCAACAACCGCATCCTGCCGGCGCCGCTGGCGGTGCTGGCCGCCGGCTGGCAGCTGCTCGAGAGCGGCGAAATCTGGACCCACCTGCACAGCAGCTTCGTGCGGGTGGTGCTGGGCTTCATCATCGGCGCCGGTCTCGGGCTGGCGCTGGGGCTGGCCACCGGCCTGTCGAGGCTGGCCGAGGGGCTGCTCGACACCACGCTGCAGATGCTGCGCAACATCCCGCCGCTGGCGATGATTCCGCTGGTGATCCTGTGGTTCGGCATCGACGAGAGCGCCAAGATTTTTCTGGTCGCGCTCGGCACGCTGTTCCCGGTCTACCTCAACACCTATCACGGCATCCGCTCGCTCGACGCCGGCCTGATCGAGATGGCGCAGAGCTACGGCCTCAAGGGCGCGGCGCTGTTCCGCCACGTGCTGCTGCCGGGGGCCTTGCCGTCTATCCTGGTCGGCCTGCGTTTCGCGCTGGGCTTCGCCTGGGTGATCCTGATCGTGGCCGAAACCATCTCGGCGTCCAGCGGCATCGGCTACATGGCGATGAACGCCCGCGAGTTCCTGCAGACCGACGTGGTGGTGCTGGCCATCCTGCTGTACGCCTTGCTCGGCAAGCTGGTGGACGTGGCGGCCCGCGCGCTGGAGCGCCGGCTGCTGGTGTGGAACCCGGCGTACCGGGCCGCCTGAGCACAAGGAGTATCGAAATGAGCGAATCCACTTCCGCCGCCGGCATCCGGCTCGGCATCTCCGGGCTGAACCGCGCCTTCGGCGAGCGCCAAGTCCTCAAGCGCCTCGCGCTCGACATCCCGGCCGGCCAGTTCATCGCCGTGGTCGGGCAGAGCGGCGGCGGCAAGTCCACCCTGCTGCGCCTGCTGGCCGGGCTCGACCAACCCGACGGCGGGCAGGTGCTGGCCGACGGCGGGGAACTGGCGCCCGGTCGAGACGACGTGCGCATCATGTTCCAGGACGCGCGGCTCTTGCCGTGGAAGCGCGTGCTCGACAACGTCGGCCTCGGCCTGTCCGGTAACTGGCGGCCCCGGGCGGAAAAGGCGCTGGCCGAAGTCGGGCTGGCCGAGCGCAGCGGCGAGTGGCCGGCGGTGCTGTCCGGCGGCCAGCGCCAGCGGGTCGCGCTGGCCCGAGCGCTGGTGCACCGGCCGCGCCTCTTGTTGCTGGACGAACCGTTCGGCGCGCTCGACGCGCTGACCCGGCGCGAGATGCACAAGCTCTTGATCAACCTGTGGCAGGACCACGGTTTTACCGTGCTGCTGGTGACCCACGACGTGGGCGAGGCGGTGGCGCTGGCCGACCGGGTGCTGCTGATCGAGGACGGCGTCGTGGCGCTGGATCAGCCGGTGGCCCTGCCGCATCCGCGTGCGCATTCCAATGTCGAACTGGTCCGGCTGGAGGACCGCATCCTCAACCGCCTGCAGCGCCGCCCGCTGGTCGAGCCGGTCGCGCCGCCGGAACCCCATCCCGTTTTCCCCGCCCGGCTGCAGTGGGCGCTGTAACGCTTTTTCCCCGATTCATCCTGTTTTTTGCAAAGGAATCCCCATGAGCACCATCAAGTCCATCAACGTCCGCAACCAGTTCAAGGGCGCGATCAAGGAAATCATCGAAGGCCCGGTCCTGTCCGAGGTCGACGTGCAGACCCCGGCCGGCGTGGTGACCTCGGTCATCACTACCCGCTCGCTCAAGGAGCTGGAACTGGGCATCGGTAGCGAAGTGATCGCCTTCGTGAAGGCGACCGAGGTGTCGATCGCCAAGCTGTAATGGCGGTTCATCCCGGCGCCGGAACGGTTGCCGGCGGCGCGTCTGGCCCGCGGCGGTACTCTGTGTATCACCGCGGACCAGACGCTTGTTTTTGCCTTCCCGCAGGCGGTATTGGCGGGGAGGAGTCACTCCCTAGCCGGTGGCCGTCCTTGCCGCTGTCATCGGTATTCCCCAATGGCCTCTTGAAATCGCAAAACCCTCTCCCAAACTGAGGGTTAACGATTTCAACGGAGGCCGTCATGCGTTTTGACAAACTCACCACCAAGTTCCAGCAGGCCATCGGCGACGCCCAGAG